>JABGSX010000024.1 GCA_018647505.1 bacterium
CGGGGTCAGCTATGAACCAATAACATTCGAAGGCTACGGCCCTTACGGAATTGCCGTAATTGTTGAGACATTGACTGATAACAAAAATAGAACCATAGCAGGAATGCGACACAAATTTTCCTCTAAGGGCGGAAACCTAGGCGAAAACGGATCAGTTCTATGGATGTTCAATCAAATGGGAGTAATTCGAGCAATAAGCGAAAACTTTAACGAAGACAGCCTATTAGAAATGCTTATAGATTACGATATTTCAGATATCGAAAAAGAAGATGAAGTATTTGTTATCACAACAGAAAATAAGGCCCTCGGCGCTGTAAGTCAAAAACTAAAAAGTGAAAACATAACAGTTGAAAGCGCAGAGCTTGAATGGGTAGCAAAAACACCAATGGATCTTGATGAAAAACAAACAGAAAAAGCACTAGAATTCCTTCAAGCAATGGAAGAACACGATGACGTGCAAAACGTATATACTAATTTAGGATAAAAAGGAGAATTGATGCTATTAAGCATGACAGGATTTGCAACTCATGAAATTACGTTAACCGTAGACGACATTAAAGTGACAGTTGCAATGAATTTAAAATCACTCAACTCCCGCTATTTTGAGGCACACATAAAAACGCCACAACAGCTTACAAACTTAGAAACAAAAATAACCAAACACCTAAAAAACAAGCTCCATCGTGGTAAAATTTATTGCACAGTATTTGTAGATAATGACGAAGCCTTTAAAAGCGAAATAAACGCATCTATGCCTGTCATAAAAAAATATTTACAAGCAATTGACGAAATGCAAAAAGAATTTTCCGTAGCAGGTAGTATCTCAATATCAGATCTTATAAACCTGCCACACGTTTTTCACGTTGAGGAAAAATCTCTTGATAACAACGCTGAAACTTCAATTATAAAGGCCGTTGAAGAACTTGCGGACAAAGTTATCGTAGTTCAAAAAGAAGAGGGAAACTCTATTTTAAATGACCTCAATAATCGAATTGAAATTATCAAGCAAGAAATTGATAAGGTTGGCAAACTATCAAAAGAAAACCTAGACTCTCATAAAGCTGATTTTGAAAAAAACCTAGGAGCAATAGACAACCAAGAGCTAGCAGAAACAAAACAGGCCATTCTTTACCAACTTCTTGACAAAATAGACATTCACGAAGAAACGGTTTTATTCAACAGCTACTTAAAACAACTATGCAATATTATATCTGATGAAACGGTCGAAAAAGGAAAACGCATTAACTTTACCCTCCAAGAATTAAACCGTGAGGTTAATACAATTTCAGCAAAATGTTCCGACACCTCAATTGGTAAACATTCTATTATTATAAAAGTAGAATTAGAAAAAATGCGAGAGCAAGCACAAAACATCTTGTAGAAGGCATATATTTCTTTATTAAAAACATAACAAATAAATATATTGACAATAGAAATTGTTCTGTATATTTTAGTCTTACAAGCGCCACAGAGCGATTGATTCCATGCACGCACGGGGAATTTTGGGGCAAGGATCTCGAAAAAGAGCAGGAGTAGCTTAAAAAGGGAAGTTATCTGGGGAGAGAATGAATGACAAGAAGTAGAGTTTTGCATATTACATTTTGCTTCTTCTTTTTATTTTCAGACATAATTGGAATAAGTACATATGTCTTCGAGACTGGAGACCCTCTTTCTACAGAATACCTTTCTGAAATTATCCGATTATTAAAGGCCCAACAAGACATACAAAATCTAGTACAAATCAAAGATTTTATTGGCCAACAATGTTCAATAACCACAGCAGGTACATACCTTCTTGAAACTTCAATCTCCTATACCGACCCTGGTGACGGCTCCAATTCAGCTATAAAAATTTGCTCCAGCAACGTAATTTTGGATTTAAACGGTCAACATATAACATTCTCCAGTTCAGCATGCACAGATCCAGATAGCGCAATGTGTGGAATCATTATCGAGGAGGGGTGTCATGATATAACAATAAAAAATGCGACCATAAGCGGTTTTCCTGGGTATGGAATTAAAGTAAATGGCTCCAGCACCTCAAACCTAAACAATATCACTCTTGAGAACATAACAGTTAACAATTGTTCCTCTGGAATTAAGGCAAGCTACACAAACAATGGGACTATCAAAAGCTGCACCACAAATAACAATTCCAATAGTTGCGATTTTAGCGCATATGGAATTCATTTGGAAAATTGTACCTCTACAAAAATAGAAGAATGTACATCAAATCAAAACTCATCAGAAAAAAAAGTATATGGGATATACGTAAATAACGGGGAAGAAATTTTTATAGATAAATGTACTTGCAAATCCAATAGTGCAAAAAAAAATTCATACGGAATAAACCTAAAAAACACTTCTACATCCCACGTTTTAGGCTGCACAATCGCAAATAATCTATCAACAAAAAAAAATTCATACGGAATAAAGGTTTCTTCATCTGAATTTTGTACATTGAAAGAAAATACAATACATAGAAACAAAACAAACGGTACCGGAGAGTCATATGGTTTATATTTAAACAGTTCCCAAAGATTAACTGTAGAAGGAAACACAGTAGAGCACAATGTTTTTGGATTTTTTGATAATGAAACCGAATCATCATCATTATTTATAAAAAATATAGCCTACTGTAATGAAATAAACTATGTGGTTAATTACCCTCTATCAGATCTACCAATAAAATCTGGTAAAATGTACGACTATAGCGCTCTTATTAGTGATATGGTAACAAAAATGGACAATATAGAAATTAATTTGTAGTTAAGATTTATAAAAAACAAAAAGCAGAAAGGAGAAAAAATAAAACAAATAAAGAAGTATAGTTAATGGTCGCTATAGAAATTAATTTGTAGTTAAGATTTATAAAAAACAAAAAGCAGAAAGGAGAAAAAATAAAACAAATAAAGAAGTATAGTTAATGGTCGCTCTTATTAAATAAGGAAAAATTTATGAACAAAAAGCTTTTTGCTATTTCTATTATGCTCGTATTGGCCGCAAGTGCTCAAGCTACGTCTAAAGTCCTTGGAACTCAAATATTCCAAACCAAAGCCCACCAAATAGGCGGATCAGGAGCAAAAATGGGTAGCGGTTCCGATATCTTCTTGCCATACCAAAAAACAGTTTACGGTACAAGCTCGTCTGCAACAGCAGTAACAATTTCCAGCGCTGGTGCTTATCTATTATCTTCTGACATTTCTTCACACTCAAATGCAACAAATGTTGTTGCTATAACAGGTAGCGATATAACCTTAGATCTTGGTGGAAAATCTATTTCTGGTAACGGTACAAGTACCGGTATCGGTATAAATGTTTCATCAGGGCTATCAAACATCACAATAAAAAACGGTGTCGTAAGAAACCTAAATAACAGCGGAATAAAAATTGGCGCGGGCTGTAGCCATATCAGAATCGAAAATATAGCTGTTATTGACTGTGACAGTGACGGAATTTTAATCAACGGAACAAGCGCAGGTAGCGGCACAGAAGTTAATGACGTTGTTATTAATAACGTTATTGTAACAAAATGTAATGGTGGCGAAGATAATACAACTTCTGTAAAAGGTCTAAGCTTGAATTTCTGCACACAAGCCAACGTTTTTAACTCATCGTTTGATGAAAACATAGGTTCTATAGATGAACCTACACCTGCATACGGTGTCTTCATGACCTCATGTACAGGTTGTCACTTTGAAAATTGTGAAGCTATCGGAAACTCAGCATTAGCAGCACATGGATTCTATATTGAACATTCATATGCAAACACATTCCAAAATTGTTCATCATACCAAAATACTGGCACCAGTGGCATAGGATCAGGTTTTTATACATCTGCCGCCTTTGCAACAATGTTTAACAACTGTGAAGCTATCGGAACAATGGCAACAACCACAGCTTACGGATTCTATCTCAATAATTCAGAAGACTCAGAAATTGTAGATTGTAAAATATCAAGAATTGTTGGTTATGATGACCCATCAACACTTGATGCATTAGGAATATACGCAGTAAACGGGGCAAACAATTTAATTAAAGATTGTTCAATAATAGGCTGTGTTGGTGTAGGAGCAAGTAACAAAGCTGTCGGTGTTATGTTGTCCAGTGAAACAAGGAGCCGAATAGAAGGAACAGAAGTAAATGCATGTACATCAGTTTTAGGCAGAGGATATGGAATTTATCTAGCAAGTATATCAACAATTGGAACATCTATTGCTAAAAACATTATTTGCGGAAACTCTGGAAACGAAGCAAGTTATGGAATATATGATGATGCTTCTGACAGCGTAACATTCTTCTTACAAAACGTTTGCTATGGTCAAGAAAGCAACAACTACAGTATAACATACTCAGACGGATCATTTGACGAAAACGTAAAGAACGACGCCGTTATTAACAACTTTGGTAACCTGATTACAGCAAAAACATCACCTCACCACAATATAAGCGTATTAAATCAACCAGCATCTATATAACAATATAAAAAACATTTGGCCCCAAAAGTGAATTTACTTTTGGGGCCAAATACAAAGAGGGCAGTATATAAACACCATGTTTTTAAAGGAAAGTGGTATTGATATGAAAAACTTTTATTCTATTTCTTTATTTTTGTTGTTGTTAGCAACAACCCCTGCATCATGCGATTCCTCTAAGAACGAAGATTGGGATAGCCTTATTCACCAACTACAAAAACTCGCACCCGGAAAATCAACACAAGGCTCATCGTCTTCAGGTGGTTATACAGACTCCTCTTCTAAACCCAAAAGTCACGTTCTACTTGAACAAATTCTTGATTCTCTTAATAATCTAGAAAAAAATCATAAGGATCTTTCTGGAACAATACAAAAAATGGAAAGCGACCTTCTTGACCATCGTGGAAGCCTGGACCAAGCAATATTCGATCAAACAAAACTTACAAAATCAATACAAAACCTTGAAGGTAAAATTGAAAAAGTCACAAAAGAACAGAGTAATGACATTGCCACACGATACGACAAAATAGAAACAACAACAACAGCAATAAAAGGAAAACTAGACAAAACTCATAGCATTGTTGAAGAAATAGGCAAAACAAAAGAAAAAATAGAAAAAAACAGAAACGACCTTCAAGATCAAAAAGAAAAAGTAGACACAATAAAAAATCAAGTTGCAACAATGGCAAACGTCATACCAGAACAAGTAAAGGCAACAACACAACTTAAAAAAAGTATTGACGCCCAAAAAAAAAAAATAGATGAAATTGACCCAGTAATTGCAAAAACTACACAACAACTCGCAACGCATAAAATGGATATTCGCGACCTAAAAGTAAAAGCCGAAGCTTCTAGCGCGAACTTAAACGGTGCTGGCAACGCAATATCTGGTCTTAAGGAAATAATTGGACAAACCGCGGCAGAACATGAAAAAACTAAAAATGATATAGCCTCTCTTAAAAATAATGTTACAAATTTAGTGCAAAGTCATGCCGGACTTGACGATCATATTAGTGATAACGCATCTACTTTCGGCTCTAAAATGGATTCGCATGCCCAACAACTTGATACTCATGTAAAAAAAATTGCCACCATTGATGGAAAAACTGAACAACTTACCGACATAACCGAAAATCTTACAACCGCGGCATCCAAACAAAATACAAAAGTACAAGCACTATCAAAACAAATTCTAGCAACGAATGGAAAAGTTGACTCCACGCAACAAAAACTAACAGATTTGGCTGGAGTGCAAGTTCAAGCATTCACAAATACAAAAGAAAACAGCCACCGCCTATCTGGAATAGAAAACCAATCTAATATTCTTGCAAAAGCAACCACGGATATAAAAAATAAAACCGATAAAAATACAGCAGCCATAGACATAAACAAACATCAAGCAGACATGCTTACACAAGTCACAACAGAAATAAAAAATAAAATCAATGAAAACACGGCAGCTGTTTACTCTGCAACATCTGGCATCGAAAAAGCAGACAAAAAAATCACAGACCTTAAAGAACAATTTGGACAAAAAATTGAATCTGCAAATCATGATGCAAAAGCTACAAAAGTAACAATTCAAGCTATCACAGATGTAGCAGAAAACCTTACAAGTGCAACAGCCAAAACTAGAGACACAATCAAGGACCACGAAACAAAACTTTCTGACTTAAATAGCAATCTAGAGAACACACATCTAAAAATTTATGACCACAGAAATTTAATTGAAGCTGCAAATCATGATGCAAAAGTTACAAAAGTAACAATTCAAGCTCTCACAGGAGTAGCAGAAAACCTTACAAGTGCAACAGCCAAAACTAGAGACACAATCAAGGACCACGAAACAAAACTTTCTGAATTAGATCGCAATCTAGAACAGTTATCTTTTAAGGCCGACTCAGCAGCAGAATCTTCAAAAACCATACACGAATATACAAGTAGAGTAGGAAGCAGAGTAGGAGAACTGGAAGCAAGCGTAACAGAGCAAATTGGAAACCTTATTACAACAAATGCAATGCTAACAACAAATATAAAACAAAGCAAAATGGACATTGCAACAGCACAAAAAATGACCGGCGACATTGCAAAAATAACCTCAGGACTACAACAAGAAACATCTTACAATTCACACGCAATCACAACAGTTGATGAAAAAGTTAAAGCAAACACAGGAAACATAGACAATAATAATAAGGCCATACTATTCGTTGGAGAAAAGCTAGGAAATTTGGAACAACAATTTGAACAAAAAATTGATAGACATAAAACAGCATTAGAGCATGCAGATGTTAGCATTCAAGCTCTTACTGACGCTACAGGAAATATTATAAAAGCACATAGTAACATAAAAAATCAAACCAATGAAAATAAATCACATATTTCACAACACAGAAAAAACATTATCTCCAATGCACAGCAACTGAAAAATCTGTCGAACAAAAACAATGTTATTGTAGAAAGCCTAGAACAAGCACACAACAAAGCAGACTCTGCTATAGCAACAACAAACAACCTTAAAAGGGGTATGCATGGTATTCAAAACAAACTTGGCACAACAGAACAAACAGTAAATGGCACAATTTCTGGAATTAATGAAGTCTCTCTTGTTACAAAAAACATTGGTAAAAAACTTGATGCCCATATTACCTCTGCATCAAAAGAAATAGCTGAAATTGTTCGAAAAGCCAATAACGATCAACAAACCTCACAAAAACAAATTGACCAAGTTGAAAGTAAAATTGAAACCATAACAGACATAACAGAGAATCAAATGAAGGGTCTCAAGTCTGTAAAACTTGGGATAGACAACGTAAACAACATCATTAAAGCCATAAATGATAAAATTTCATCAGCAAAAACAGTATCATCCAACCAAGAAAAAGTAATACAAAAAATGGAAATCAACATAGAGCTTATAATCAACACGCAAACAATGATGAAATCTGAGATGCAAGAGATAAAAAACAGCCTAGGCCAATTAGCACAATCTCACAATGGACTATATAAAGACCACGAAGAAACTAAAAGTGCCATGAGCTCAGTTGCCAAAGTATTCAGCAAAGCAGCAGAATAATGCATGCAATAGATATAAAATAGAAAGTTGGATATGAAAAAAATCCAAAAGCTCGTTGTTTACATGTCCCTTATTGCCACACTTGCCGGGACAAATTTCCTGCACGCCAAACAAATTGATGTCAGAAATTTTGATCTTTCAGATCTTGATTATGGTGTTGAAGAAAAACAAGACCTACACACCCCGTCAATTAGGTACGATAGTCTTGACGATGAGCTTATGGATTTTAATTTTGAGAATCAAAAAAAAGAATCACCAAAACAACAAACAACAAAAACTAGAAAAAAGAAAAACAGAGAAAAAAGAATTGATCTTTCACGATTCGACTTAGGCGACTTAGAACCACAAAAAAAGCTAAAGCCAAAAAATATAGACGAAAAAATTAATCGGCTTGAAGATAATTTTAAATATTCAGTTGCCGCGCTAGCTATCGCACACGCCAAGATGAAAAACGATATTGAGAAAAAAAATATTACAGAGGACAAAAAAGAACACAATCTATTCTGCACATTTAGAAACGAGATTCTTGGTGGAACAAGTCTTGAGCTTTTTAACAGTGCAAACATTAATGATGGCTATCTTTTTGGCCAATCTCAGGTAGACCTTGGATTTAACCTTTTCAAAAATAAAAAACAAACAAACAACAAAAAATTCGACATTGGTCTTGAGGCACGCTTTAAAGCACCGTGGGGAAAACCAGGGGCATTTACAAAAATATCTGATGAAAATATAAAGGTAGGATACAGTGCCATAACAACCTCACCACACACACACTCAATCGACAGACAAATGTTGTGGCTTAGAAAGTCATGGTTAGATTTCAAAATAGATTTTGACAGTCCAAACCAATCTAAAAAACAAGGATATATAAAAGCAGGATTGTTCCCATATAGCATTGGTAGCGGAATTTCATTGGGAGACGCTCATATTGTTGGACAAGAAATTCCGGGGTTGTATTCCGAAAATTTTGTCGATCAGTTCCGTCCAGGCATAACTGCCGGAATTAATTTCAGTGATAAACTTTTGCTGGAAGCTTATCTTGGCATAATAGAGACAGAAAACAACAACTTTATAGCCTGCGCAGAATTCACTCAAACACAAAATGGTCCCGATTCTTCGTCTACCGGTTCATTTAACAATAATTTTGTTACATCCGGAGCAATTACGTGGAGTCCATACCAAAAAAGAGAATTCAGCTTAAATATAAAGCCATACATGGTTTTCCACCACAATAATATCCAAACGGTAGAATTTCCAAATGATTCAAACATGCAAATGGGAATATTAGGTCTCGAGCTAAACTACAAAAAAAACAGACTCGAATTTGACATTGAAGCTGCCACAAACATTGGACGACAAACAGTAAAAGAATGGGACAGAAACATAATAGAGGCCGGATCAATACCAAGAAACACACATTTATTCATGGTGTCAGAACACGGATCGACCTCCAGAGAGAAGGCCGCCATGATCACTTATATCAACGACGGTAATCTTTCCAGTGGATCATGGTCCGAGATATATTTAACAGGATCAGACGGAAAACAAAAATATGTAGCAACCTACAAACCCCCCTACACAACTACAGCTGCTATGACAACACAACTTTCTGATTATCCAGGCACTGGAGCTTATTGGATTTACACCTACAAAGGGTCGGCATCTTCCCCAGAACAGGCACAAAACTATGCAAACGGAGCCATTTTTACCTCGGGGGTAGACGGCGGAACAACAAGAAAATATAAAAACTCGTATACTCGTTTTAGAAAAAAATATATAAATACATTACATGGGTGCATGTTCCATATGGGAGCCTCTTACACGCTTGGAAATGAAACAACAACTAAAATTGGTGGTGCCGTTGGAATAATTTCTGGGGATAAAGACCCGAATAACACACAAGAAAGTATTTTGGTAAATCGTTCAATTTATGAACATCCAACACTAAAAGACTACGATAAAACGTACAGTGGATTTGTAGGAACAGAACAATTATATAACAATAAACACCTGTTATCATTATTTGTAATGGACGCACGCAAATTCAACAAACCTCTGTCTATTTCTCCAAGAATGACACCGACCAACCTAACTAATACAATTTTTATCGGCGCAGGAACAAACACCTTATTTAGTTTTGAAAAATCAGACTTGAGACTTCGACAAAATATTGTTGCAATGTTTGAAGCTTCAAAAACAAAATATGGATACGATCCAACCATAATAGACATTAATTATGTAAACGAGTTTCACCCTGGAGTATTTACCAATCCTGATTTATATGAACCAAACGAGGGAAAATTTGCAAACTATAACAAATACGTAAGCAAATTTCTTGGACTTGAGTACAACATTTCTTTGGATTATTCTTTCAAAAAAGATTTCAACTTTTTCTTAATTAGCGGAATGTTTATTCCAGGTTCACATTACACAGAGCGCAAAGGAACACATATTCCATTAAGAGAGCAAGTTAAACTGGCAAGCATTGACTATTCACGTTATACAAGACAATACCAGGCTGAACACGAAAATTTTGAGAAATTTAATATAACACTTGGTGACAATGTCGCACTTTACTTCAATTGTGGATTGCAGTATAAATTTGATTCACTATTTAAAACTAAAAATAAAAATATCAAAAACAAGTTCAAAACAAAAGATTCTAAGTTCTAAAAAGGAGCGCTTGTGAGCAAAAAAACATATCTTATGTTCTTTTCACTAATGTTTTTTAGTGTATTCGTAAGCGCAGAAGAAAAAAAAGAACGCGGACTTGGCAAACCCCCTGATGAAACAGATATTACAACCCCTTTACCATATCAAAAATCAATCCTTACAAACTCATTTAGGTCTGGAATAACGTACACAATAAGTTCTTCTGGAACATATATTTTAACAAAATCAACATCTTTTGTTGGCGGATCAGGCCAAATTATCAATATTAATTCTGATGACGTCATTCTTGACCTGGCCGGCCAATCGATTACAAATGATACCACCGCAAACATAAACGGCATAGAAATTCAAAGCGGAAAATCTAACATAACAATAAAAGACGGAGTCATTAGGGGAATAACAGGAGCAGGAATCGTCGTTGGAGCCGGTTGCAAAAATGTAAAAATTAAAAATGTAACAGTAGACAACTGCGACAAAGGTGGAATTGACTTTCAAGGTACGGCAGGAAACTCTGTTTCAGATTGCGAACTTATAAACACCGGAGCAATAAACTGCGATGGAAGCGCTCTTTCAGCTGGAACGGCTACGTTTGGGCTTAAGCTAAACCAATGTGAAACCGTAAGAATTGCTGACAGTTTTTTTAATAAAAACGTTGTAAATTCGGACAATGAAACATATTATCGCGCATCTTACGGGGTTTACATGGGCACAACAACAGGCTGTCACTTTGACAATAGTGAGGCCATTGGAAACAAAGGAGTAACTGCGGCAGGCTTTTATGTTTGTTCAAACTCATTAGCATGTGGATTCTCAGAATGCCTAGCTGCAGCAAACACAGGTACTGAAACATTGCCAGACACGCAGGGCCATGGAATGGGTTTTGGTGTTGAGAACAGCGCCGGAATTTTGTTCGAAAATTGCACAGCACTTGCAAATATTGCAACAACAACAGCATATGGATTTTATATTGCCACATCAACAGCAAACGAAATAACAAACTGTAAGGCAAACAGACAAAAAACAATTTTGGCCAACTCTGACAATGCTGGAACCGGAAATGCACATGGAATTTATCTTGGTGGTGGAAAACATAATCTTGTGCAAAATTGTGAAGCAAGAGGAAATATTGGCGGATCAAATGCCAACTTTTTTGGTACAGGAATAATGCTTGGAGCAGAGCAAGGAATAGGCGAAAGCAGCACCGAGATCTCTTCATGTAGAGCCTGTGCAAACGACTGTGATGGCGGAACAGGAATAGGTATTTATATATCAAGCGACGGCCCCGCAATCACAGTATCTGAGAACAAAATTTACTCAAACCTAACATTTGGACTCAAGGACGCCAACACTTACAGCACAGCACTTGCTTTTAAAAATATTTGTTTCGGTCATGGCTCAATAGATAATTATAATATAAGCTATGATGGAACTTCCTTCGTTCCAATAAGTAAAGTAATATCCGCTCTTAGTAACTCCGGTGGTGTGGATTCAGAGGCTCCTGTATTCCAAAATATTAGCTTATATGTCAGTTGATTTTAGTATAAAACTTACCTATTCCATTCGTCGGACTTACTCAAGGCCTATTAGTGCTTAGTTTCGTTAGGCATAGCGCCGATTCGCACATAGTGAGGCCAAAAACCAAATTGAACGTAAGCAAACAGATTTAAACATTTTTATTTTTTAGTTAATAAATTCCACTAAACTTTTTTTATAATTTCCGTAGACTTATATCCTGTCGCTTAATCTTAAAATTTCAACATAACCAGGGAAAATATGGCCGATCGCCATTTTACACATTTACACCTTCACTCTGAGTACTCCTTATTGGACGGCGCAATAAAACTTGACCGACTTATAGAGTTTGGCTTACAACAAAAGCTAAAAGCCCTTGCTATCACGGATCATGGAAATATTTTTGGTGCCGTTAAATTTTTTCAAAAATGTAAAAAAGCTGGAATCAGACCAGTATTGGGAATTGAGTCATATTTAACTGAAGACGTAAAACAAAAAACAAAAACTAAGCGATATCACCACGCAATACTTCTCGTCAAAAACAAAATAGGATACCAAAATCTTTGTAAATTAATTTCTTTTTCGTTCCAAAAGGGTTTTTATTTTAAACCAAGAATAGACTACAATATTTTGGAAAAACATTCTGAAGGGCTAATCGCAACCACAGCATGCCTAGGCTCACACACAAACCAATTACTCATGGAAGGAAAAGAAAAGGAAGCAAGAAAATGGATAGATTGGTATTTAAGGGTGTTTGGTCCAGAAAATTTTTATTTTGAAGTCCAACCAGAAGACCAAGAAGAACAGGTTCCAATTAACAAAAAATTGTTCGAACTTGGCAAAGAGCTTGGCGTACGTTGTGTTGCAACAGCCGACTGCCACTATTTAACCATGGAAGATCACGAAGCCCATGAGGTTATGCTTTCAATTCAGACACGAGCAAAAATGACAGATCCAGATAGGTTTTCATTTGGGGATGTTCGGGCCTATGCTAGAACCACAGAAGAAATGCTCGATGAGTTTAAGGATCATCCAGAGGCAATTTGGAATACTGGGTATTTTGCCGACAAATGTGAATTCGATTTTGAAACAGGAAAATTATTTTTCCCTAAATTTGAAATTCCTAAAGATTTTAAAGACGATGAAAATTATTTTGTACATCTGTGCAAACAAGGACTTAAAAAACTTTTTGACAACAAGCGAATCAACATAGAACAAAAAGAAAAATACGAAGAACGTCTACAAATTGAAATGGATCTTATAATTAAAATGGGCTTTATAGGATATTTTTTGATTGTTGGTGATTTTATCCAATGGGCAAAAAAAAATAAAATTCCTGTTGGGCCAGGCCGAGGTTCTGCCGCAGGCTCACTTGTTTCATGGGCTCTTGAAATTACCGACATAGATCCACTAAAATACAACCTACTTTTTGAGCGATTTTTAAATCCCGAACGAATATCGATGCCTGATATCGATATCGACTTTTGCATCGAAAAACGAGAAAATGTCATTGAGTACGTAAAAGAAAAATATGGACACGACAACGTTTGCCAAATAATCACATTTGGCACAATGCTTGCAAAGGGGGTAATAAAAGATGTAGCAAGAGCGCTGGGAATACCCTTTGAAGACTCAAATGCAATAACAAACCTTATTCCAGATCAACTTAAAATAACCTTAAAAGAGGCTATTGAACAAGAGCCGCGACTTCAGGAACTCATAGATTCAAATCCACAGGTAAGCAAATTGTTTGACCTAGCATTTAACCTTGAAGGTCTTACACGACACGCATCCAAACATGCTGCGGGAATTGTTATTACTCCTCAACCGGTGGATGAGGTATTACCCTTATACATTCCATCAAAAACAACCGAACTTGTTGCGCAATATGCAATGACAGAACTGGAAAGTATTGGTTTTCTCAAAATGGATTTTCTTGGTCTTAAAAACCTCACTCTTATTGATAAAACTGTAAAACTTGTCAAAAAAAATCATGCTATTGAACTGGATATGGACCATCTTCCACTTGACGATCCAAAAGCTTTTGAGCTGATTTGCGCGGGAAAAACATCTGGTGTATTTCAGTTGGAGTCTGATGGCCTAAAAGAGGTATTACGCAAATTGCAACCAGAAAAGTTTGAAGACATTATCGCAGTTAATGCCCTTTACCGACCAGGACCACTTGGCTCTGGAATGGTAGACGATTTTATTGAAAGAAGACACGGCCGCGCAAAAATTTCATATTTGTTCAAAGAACTAGCGCCAATTTTGGAGGAAACATACGGCGTTATTGTTTACCAAGAACAGGTTATGAAAATTGCATCTACCGTTGGAGGCTACTCTCTTGGAGAATCTGACATTCTACGACGAGCAATGGGTAAGAAAAAAGTTGATGTAATGGCAGAGCAACGCAAATTATTTTTGGAGCGGGCAAAAGGAAAAGGATTTGATTCAAAAAAATCTGCCGAACTTTTTGACCTTATGGCCTACTTTGCTGGTTATGGTTTTAACAAGTCTCACTCCGCAGCATATGCCATGATTGCATACCAAACCGCCTATTTAAAAGCAAATTTCCTGCCAGAATTTATGGCATGTTTGATTTCGCTTGAAGCCACAAATGCGGATAAAATGTCTTTCTACTTGGAAGAAGCAAAAGAAATGGGCCTTGATATCTTGCCACCAAATATTAATAAGTCTCAAATCGATTTTACAGTTGTTAATAACAAAATTCTTTTTGGGCTACGCGGAACTAAAAGTGTTGGACTTACCGCACTTGAAAATATAATTGCTGAACAACAAAAAGAACCGTTTAAAGATCTAATGGACTTTTGTAAACGTGTTGAGCTGCGCACCTGCAACAAGCGCGTCATTGAAAATTTGGTGTGCGCCGGAGCGTTTGACACGCTACCTGGCAACAGAGCACAGAAACACGAAGCTGTAAGCAAAGTCTTGGAGCTCGCAGCTCTGTACAAAAAAGCAAAAGAAACGGGGCAAATGGGTCTTTTTGGTATTGGCGCAGAGTCAGACGAAAACTCAAGTGACCTTTATTCTTTTCAGCCCCTTACCGATTGGAACACAAAAGAAAAACTTGAAAAGGAAAAAGAGGTTATCGGCTTCTATTTAAGCTCACACCCTCTTGACACTTATAAAGAACAAACGCGCTGTTTTTCTATACCGTCATTTTCAACAACCCTTGAGAAAAATCAAAATGCTAAACAGGAACCAATTGTCACTGGATTTGGTCTTATAAAATCACAACGGATCATAAACACAAAAAAAGGCGATCGTATGGCATTTGTTCAACTAGAGGATAAAACTTCCAAAGCTGAGCTTATTGTGTTTCCACGAGTATTTAAAAAGGTAGAACAGTGGCTTTCTGACTACAACGTATTTGTTGTCAAAGGAGCGTTTGACTTGGCTTCAACAACAATGTGTAAAATCAAAGTAAATGAAATGGTTCCGATTGAACTATTTTTCCAAGAATGGCAGGCTATTCAATCAGCTAAAATAACCATACCAACATCATTTGACAAAGAAAGCTTCAAGCAACTAAAGCAACAATTACCTAAAGGAAAAATTCCACTTACAATAGCATTTAATGAGAATGGAAAAAACCTTACCCTACATACAAAAACGCGAGTCTCATGCAACCTTGACGTATGTAACGCATTAGAGAAAAAAGATATTTGCATTACTTTGGAAATTTAATAAATTTACTTTTTATTTTCATCCAGGCAATTACAAGCAAAACCATACAATGCAGAACTTTTCGCCTCAAGCACAGATAAAAATTGAGTAACCTCTGTACTGTTGTCGGACATTACAAGAGAATCTATGTATCTTTTTAACAAATCTTTAAGCTCACGGAATTCAAAATATTTTTTATCCAGAGCATCAAAAATAAACGCCTGAGTTAATGAGAATATTTTATAAGATGGATCTAGAAATATAAGTTCTTTAAGAGTATCCCGAGCTCGTAAATAAAGTTGCTCATCAATCCACAAATCAAACAAAGTTGTAAGACTTTCAACCTGCTTTGCGTGAACATTGAGAACTTTGTACAATCGAACCAGTGCCAATGCATACTCTTTACTTTTTGGTTTTAGCGCAATCAAATTTCCGTAAATACCTGCGGCCTCAAAAAAACGTTTTTCTCTTTGATATTCTTTTGCCGCCAATGTATATCGCGTTATTGCATTTTCAATTTCATTAAAGGAAACATACACGTCACCTTCAAGCTTGTATCCTAATGCAACATCATCTAGAGAATGGACTAATAAATGTAAAACTCCTAAGGCTCTCTCTTTTTCATGACGAGAAACACATTCTGCTAACTTAAACCAAGCTACATTGTATTTATCTGAATCAATTTGCTTCACAGCACCCCTTTTCTTCTTTGTTGCCCTCACATTTTTTTAAAACTTTTTATCACCATAATATAATTAGTAACCAAAGAAAAGAGCTAATTAAAAATTGGCAAAAAAATGGTGCCGAGAGAGAGAATCGAACTCCCGACACGGAGCTCTTCAAGCTCCTGCTCTACCACTGAGCTACCTCGGCACATTAAAAAAAAATTAAAACAAAGATCAGATACTTGAATTTTACTTACATGCAAGTTTTTGTCAAACAATTTTTGTCATGTTTTCTTTTTTTTTGTAAATCTCAACCCAACAATTTTCTTTGCAATATACCGCCACTTTGGTAGGATTTCTATTAATATTTAAAAATAGATCATAAAAAAAAATAGAGAAGATCATGCCAGAACTAAAAAAAGATATTTCTAACACAAAAAAAGAATTTTCTGTGATTCTTGCAAAAGTAACAAATGAAAATGAACTAGAAAAAATACGCCTTACATTTTTAAGCAGACAGGGCAAAATAGCCACTCTAATGAAATCACTCAAGCCCCTATCTCTTGATGAAAAAAAAGAATGTGGACCACTTTTAAACAAACTTAAGCAAGAGATCGAACTACTTTACAAAACAAAACAAAAAGAACTTGCTGTCCAACAAGCACAACAAGAAAATCTTAAGCAAAAATATTTTGACGTATCTGCATATTCTCCAAATCAACTATATGGCGGACTCACTCCGTACTCTCAAGTTGCACAAATGGTAGAAGATATTTTTATTTCAATGGGATACGACATTGCCGACGGTCCAGAAGTAGAAACCGATTACTACAACTTCCAAGCCTTGAATATTCCAGAAAATCATCCCGCTAGGGATATGCAAGATACTTTTTGGCTAGATGTTCCAGGAATGCTTTTGCGCACACAAACATCTCCAATTCAAATTCGATACATGGAAAACAACAAGCCTCCAATTGCCGTCATTGCTCCAGGCCGAACATATCGCCATGAAGCAACCGACGCCTCTCATGATTTCACCTTCGCACAAGTAGAAGGTCTATATATCGACAAGAACGTATCGATCAGCCATCTTCTTGCAACAATTAAAGAACTAATACAAAAAATCTTTGATTCAAAAAAAATTGACATCCGAGTTAGACCGGGGTACTTTCCATTTGTCGAACCAGCTGTAGAGGTAGATTTTTCTTGCCCTTTTTGTAAATCTGGATGCTCTGTTTGCAAGCAAACACGTTGGATAGAATTGGTTCCAGGAGGTCTTGTACATCCAAACGTACTGCGACACGGAGGAATAGATCCTAGTAAGTATTCCGGCTTTGCATTCGGTCTTGGTTTGACCAGACTTGTTATGCTTAAGTACGCAATTAATGATATACGCTTGCTTCATGGTAACAAGGTAGATTTTTTGCAGCAATTTTAGACAAAAAATTATAAACAAAAGGACGGTATACTATGGATATTACAAAATGTGTCATCCCAGCAGCTGGCCTGGGCACCAGATTTTTACCATTCACCAAAATTATACCCAAAGAAATGCTCCCCCTTCTTAACAAACCCGCAATCCAATACATAATTGAAGAAGGTATGCAATCAGCCCTAGAAAATTTTATTTTGATAACCGGCAAAGGCAAAAACGCTATTTCTGACCATTTTGACAACTCGTTTGAGCTAGAATCAATTCTGAGAGAAAGAAACAAAATAGATCTTATTGCAAAAATAGACAGCATTAACAAAAACGCAGCATTTTCTTATGTTCGTCAGTCAGAACCTCTTGGCCTTGGTCATGCTATTTTACTTGCCCGCCACGGAATTGGTAAAGAATATTTTGGAATATTTTTGCCTGACGATATTATAATGGGAAAAACTCCTGCCATGAGCCAACTTATACGTATAGCACGCCAGGAAAAATCCAGCGTCATTGCCGTGCAAGAAGTCCCTATGGATTGCGTGTCATCATATGGAATTATTAACGTAAAAAAACAAATAACGCCAAACCTTTTTCAAGTTTCCAACATGGTAGAAAAACCATCACAAAAAGATGCACCATCGAACTTGGCTGTTATAGGAAGATATGTCTTATCACACAAAATTTTCCCAGCATTGACAGAACTATCTCCATATGCTGTTGGAGAGCTCCAATTAACCGATGCAATATCACACATGATTTATAACAATGAAAAAGTTTTTGCATATAAAGTACAGGGAACTCGTTATGACATTGGAACACCTATTGGATGGCTCAAGGCAACTATAGGCTTATCATTGCAGGATCCACATTATGGCCCACATCTTAGAAAATATTTAAAAGATTTAGAAACAATTGACTCATTTATCTACGATACAACAAAAAATATTGAACACTCGATCTAATCATAAACCAGTCATAATCTATAGCCAAAAATATCTCAAACACCCTTCTTTAAGCGACAAGGCTGTATTTCTGTTGTTTAAATTGTAATTATTTTTTTTCTCCGGGAACAAAGAAATCTCCAACCAAAAATGTCGAAGTATTGCTAGTTGGAATAAAAATATTCTATCTTAATTATGAATATTAAAGTTTAGGGGACTTTAAATTTAGGGGGGGAACCATGAGAGTCTGGCTCAAGCTAATAACGTATTTTGTCTTTATCGGCTGCATAGTCATATCAAGTTTAAGCATCTACGGATGCCCGATCGAACCAGATAAGATTTTATAAAAAAAGGGGAGAGTAATGAAGAAACTTTTAATTCTGTTTTTTCTAATTTTGATTTCTTATAGATTTCTTGCCAGGGGAGATTGCTTAAACAACAGCTATAAACTAACAAAATCGCCAGATTACAAAAATTACCACCCTGTTAAATGCGATTGCCCTTGCTATGAAACAATAGAAGACCGCAACAAATGTTTAAGATGCAAGCACTACCACAAAGAAGTTGAACTAACAGGTAGAGTAGACTATGAAATAATTGGGGACGCCAAAAACATAGCAGAATACTTCAACTCAGCACAAATGGTCAACTGGCTCTTGTTAAATTAAAAAACACACAAAAAAATAAATCTGCTCCTTAAATGGACAGGTTTATTTTTTTAATAATCTTCTGTGATAAGAACACAAAAGATTATTTTTTTTCTGCTCTTTTGCAACACTAAAAAGCTCATTAGATGAAAGATAACCCTTTTCAACTAAATCCGGAACCCCGGCTCTTGTTCTTGCAATTTCTTCCAAGCAACAATGACACTTACACTTATCGGCTGCTGTTTTGTCTGATGTGTTTTCATAGTACCATAACATTTTTTTATCCAAAAAATACGACAACACACCACCAGAAAAGAGCGTGGTTATTGGCACACCGTAACGAACAAGAGAGCCAAAATCCTTTAGACCGCTCCCCAGTTTATAACAAAAATATGTAAATCCAACAGCAGTTACCCCTGACAGAAAAACTCTTAATGCTCCATGATTATATTTTTGGTGAACCATCTCATGAAAAATATAAAATCTCTGACAACCGTAAGACATCGACTTTAGAACATTTGTAACAACAAGCTTTCCAAACGTCACATAGGCCAAAGCATCTAGTTCTGGATCAGAACTACGCTTTATTAGTTTTGGATAACCTTCCGGAAAATGCAAGGCCTCTCGAGTATCTTGCACAATTTGGTCAAATCTATTTTCTGGCCCCTCTTTTTCACGAATCGTTTTATCATCATCTGTTAAAAAAGAATTTAGTCGGTACATTAATTTCGAACAACCAAACTTTTTAAAGCAACTATCGAAAGTATTATACAAAAACGACCGCTCTGAGCTTTTTTCAAAACACAAAGCAGGCAAAAACAAAAAAAAGGTCACACATGCCACAGTTTTATAATTCATCGTTTGCGTCTTTTAAATCGCAACATAAACGGAATAACACTGCCAGAATTTAACGACAAAGAAGAAATTCCTTCTTTAATTAGAAAATCTCCAATTTCTGGATAATCTGATGGGGCTTGTCCACAAATACTGACGTATGTTTTTTTCTTTTTTGCCCCACGTATAATCATCGACATAATTTTTTTCACCGCAGAATCTCGCTCGTCAAAGATTGCGTCAACCAACTCTGAATCCCTATCTAAACCAAGCGTTAGTTGAGTAAGGTCATTCGATCCTATTGATACCCCATCAAACAAATCACAAAACTCTTCTATTAACAACGCATTTGATGGAATCTCCGCCATAAAAAAAATCTCAAGTTTATTTTTCTTTCTTTCAAGACCAAGCTCCTTCATAAGCTCAATCACCCTCTTTGCCTCATTAATGGTACGCACAAAAGGAACTAGCAACCTTACATTTTCGAAGCCCATTTCTTCTCTAACTTTTTTAATGGCAGCACACTCAAGCGCAAATGCAGGCTTATACAAATCATTGTAATATCTTGAGGCACCCCTTATTCCAAGCATTGGATTTTCCTCTTCAGGCTCAAAAAACTCCCCTCCAATTAGATTCCTATATTCGTTGCTCTTAAAATCAGAAAGCCTAACAGTAACCGAACGAGGATAAAACATCGCAGCGATATAGCCTATATTCTGAGAAAGAACACTGATAAAAAAATCTTCCCGTGACTCATATGGCTCTACAAGCTTGTCAATAGAGGCTAAAGCTTTTTTGTCTTTGACCTTTTCTGGATAAAGCAAAGCCAAAGGATGCACTTTAACAACATTAGCCAAAATAAATTCAGTACGCGTAAGACCAACCCCTTCAACCGGTAAACAAGAACTCGCAAAGGCCGATTCCGGATCAGAAACATTTACAAAAATTTCAACCGGCACCTTTGGAACCTTGTCAACATTGAAAGTTGCTTTTTCGTATGGAACAATCGACTTATAAACAAAACCTACATTTCCACGAGAACAATCAATGGTTATTTTTTGTCCATTTTTTATTTTTTCCATTGCCCCTATCGCACCAACTATTGCAGGGATTCCAAGCTCTCTGCTTACAATTGCGGCATGGCAAGTACGACCACCACGCTGTGTAACAATTCCTGCAGACTTTCTCATTACAGGAACCCAGTCTGGGGTCGTCATGTTCGTGACGATAATGTCACCATTTTTTACATTTTTTCCACTTTTTATATCATCAATAACACAAGCTTTTCCAGAGATAATTCGTTTTCCAATGCTTTGCCCCTCAACCAAAACAAGCTTTTCTAATTCCTTTTTTTGTGCCTTAATTTTGTATTTTAAAACAAAAGCATCTTTTTGCTTGATCGCATGAACCGTTTCAGGTCTTGCCTGAACAATATAAAGCCTTCCGTCATCACCATCTTTTGCCCACTCAATATCCATAGGGGTCCATTTTTTATTCAATTTTGAATAGTACGAATCTATTTTTACACCCATATGAGCAAGCTCAAGAACCTCTTCATCAGATATAGAAAATCGTCTTTGATCTGCATAAACAACCGAAATTTTTTTTACATCACTTTTGCCATTATTTGTATATACAAGCTTTTCTTCCTTACTGCCACAAAATTTCTTTATAATTGGCTTATAACCATTTTTAAGCTTAGCCTTGTAGACACGAAATTCATCTGGTGTAACCTCTCCCTTTACAACAACCTCCCCCAAACCGTAAGATGACTCTATCAGAACAACTTTATCGGATCCTGTTCTTGTATCGATAGAAAACATAACACCAGCACTTGCCAAATCAGATCGAACCATTTTCTGAACACACACAGAAAGAGCAACATTAAAATGATCAAACCCCTTTTCTATTCGATATACAATCGCACGATTAGTAAACAAAGAGGCCATACAACTTCTACACGCTTCCAATAATTCCTTTTTTCCAGAAATATTCAAAAATGTCTCTTGTTGCCCAGCAAAAGAGGCCCCCGGCAAATCTTCCGCCGTTGCAGAAGAGCGAACCGCTACATCTGAAAATTTCTGTTTATATTTTTTGCTTAAGATTTCATATGCATCTGAAATTTCTTTTGCCAAGTCCTTTGGAAAGATCCCCTTTTCTATTATTTTTCTGATACTTGCGCCAACCTTTTCAAGCTGTTCTATGTCGCGATGATCTTTTAATTTTGACAATGTTTTCTTAATGGTATCTCGAATACCATTACTATCCAAAAAGAACCAATAGGCATTAGACTTAACAGCAAAACCATCTGGAATTCGTATTCCTTTTGGCGATAATCTTTGAATCATTTCTCCCAATGACGCATTCTTCCCTCCAACTTCAGGAACATCTTTTATAGATATATCTTCAAAAAATTTTATAAACTTCATCACAATTGTGTCCTCGCCAAAAGATCCAAAAGAAAAGATCTAACTATAAAATTGTTTCTAACAATTCTATAGACAAAAATCAATGGATCTAATCAAAATTTTAATAGTTTTTTTTAA
>JABGSX010000025.1 GCA_018647505.1 bacterium
CTATTGGTGATTTTTATTCTTGTTACCGCTTGTATTATTTTTCTCGAGCGTGGAGAACGAAAAATTCCGGTTCAATATGCGAGAAGGGTTGTTGGGCACAGAATGTATGGTGGCCAAAGTGCTTACATTCCATTTAAGATAAATACGGCTGGGATTATGCCTGTAATATTTGCGGGTTCTATTTTGCATGTTCCACAGTACTTGATATATATTTTGGCTGGACGGTTTGATTTTTTTAAGAAAATCTCGCACATTTTTACTTATTCTGGGTTTGTTTATAGCATGCTGGATTTTTGTTTAATTATCTTTTTCTCATTTTTCTATACAGCGCTTATGTATAACCCTACAGAGCTGGCAGATAACATAAAAAAGAGCGGAGGGTTTATTCCTGGTTTACGTCCTGGAAAAAAAACTGCGCAATTTTTTGATTATATTTTGACGAGAATTGGTCTTGTCGGTGCTGTTTATCTTGGCTTGCTTGCTGTATTGCCTAATATTGTTTATAGGTTTGCGCAGGTTCCGTTTTCTCTTGGTGGTACATCAATGCTTATTATGGTTGGTGTTGCTCTTGAGACTTCTGCACAAATTGATTCTTATTTAATTGATCATCGTTACGAGGGATTTTTGTCTTCGGGGCGAGTAAAGGGTAGGTCGGCGCGTTGAGTAAATTAAAAAACATTTTTGTTTTTTTTGGTCCTCCAGGATCTGGCAAGGGAACATTGGCTTGGCTGTGTGTTAAGAGGCTTGGCTTTGTTCAGTTGTCAACGGGAAGCTTGTTTAGGAGACACATTAACGAGCAGACTGATATTGGCAAGCAAATAGACTTTACGATAAGATCTGGTAAACTTGTAGAAGATAGTGTCGTGTCGAAAATTGTAACAGAATGGCTCGAAAATGCCGCGCATGAGCACTCTTCTATTATTTTGGACGGATACCCTCGGACTAAAAATCAGGCTGAGACGTTGAGTCAGTTTTTATCCGAAAAATTTTCTAGTGTAAAGGTTTGTATTGTTAGGTTACAAATATCAGATGAAAAGCTTGTTGAGCGTCTTGGTAAAAGGGTGGTTTGTGCGGAAAAAAGTTGTCAAAAGGTTTATTCCTTGATTGAAAACTCTTCTCACAAGCCAAAACAGACTGGAACGTGTGATATTTGTGTTGGCAAGTTAATTCAGCGTAAAGATGATGCACCTGAAGCCGTAAAAAAACGACTTGCAGTATATCATAGCCATGAAAACGAACTGATTGATTTTTATGGTGAGAATGGCGTAACAATAGAAGATTTTAATGCGGCAGATTTAGTAGAACGTATTTTTGAAAAGTTTTTGTGTAGGTTTGGTTTTAGTATTAGATGATAACTATAAAGAATAAACAGGCTATAAAAAAAATGGAAATTGCTGGGCAGTTGCTCAGTGAGATCTTTGAATTGTTAAGCGATGTAATTAAGCCGGGTGTGAGCACTCTTGAGGTTGATAGCTTTATAGAACAGCAGCACATAAAAGTTGGATTAATGCCGCGAGCAAAAGGCTACAAAGGCTATAAGCATGCGAGTTGTATCTCATTAAATGATGAGGTTGTACACGGAGTTCCTTCCAAGGATAAGGTATTGAAAAATGGAGATTTGGTGAAAGTTGACATCTGTTCTTCTTGGAAAGGGTACTGTGCTGATATGGCAAGGTGTTTTTTTGTTGGTAAAACGATTTCAAAAAAACACAGAGTTTTTGTAGATATTGCGGCCCAAGCGCTTGACGCAGGAATTGAAAAAGCTCGCGCTGGAAATTATTTGTCTGATATTTCCGCGGCAATTCAGGCGGTTGTTGAAAGGCATAAGTTTGGGATTCTACGTGATTTTGCTGGTCACGGTATTGGTAAAAACATGCATGAGGACCCAGATGTTTTTAACTATGGCAAGCCTGGACAGGGGCCTAAGTTGAGAGTGGGGATGACGTTGGCAATAGAGCCTATGATAACCCTGGGGGGATATAAGGTTTATATTGCAAGGGATGGGTGGACAGTAAAAACGTTGGACAAAAGCTTGGCGGCACATGTTGAAGATACAATTTGTGTTACCGAGGGTGAGCCAAGAATTTTGACAAGGCCGATAATTTAGGTGGTAATGTTTTATGAGAAATAATAAAAAAGACGATATAATTCGTATTGATGGCGTCGTTAAAAAAACTCTTCCTAACGCGATGTTTCGCGTGGAAGTTGAAGGGGGACATGAAGTTTTGGGGCATGTTTCTGGTAAAATGCGAATGAATTATATACGAATTTTACCGGGAGATAGGGTAGCGCTGGAGCTTTCTCCATATGATTTGTCTCGTGGGAGAATTGTTTTGAGATATAAGGGTTAAAGTTAGAATTTGCCCGCGTTTGTGGCAAGGAAAAGGTAAGCAAGGTGAAAGTTAGAACATCGGTAAAGAAAATTTGTGAACATTGTAAGATCGTTAAGCGATCTGGTGTTGTTCGTGTTCTTTGTAAAAGAAATCCTAAACATAAACAACGACAAGGATAAGAGGAAATATGGCCAGAATAGAGGGTGTACATTTGCCTGATAGAAAACGAGTAGAATACGCCTTGACGTATATTTTTGGGGTAGGCTTAAAAAGGTCTCGTGATATTTTGACGAAGGTTAAAATAGACTTTAATAAGCGTGCTAAGGATCTCACAGATGAGGATGTTGCAGCTATACAAAAAGCTATAGACGGAATGTTTGTGATTGAGGGTGAGTTGCACAAAGAAATTACGATGGGCATCAAGCGTCTTCAAGAAATTGGTTCCTATAGGGGTTTAAGACATAAAAGGGGTTTGCCTGTTCGAGGACAGAATACTAAAACGAATGCTAGAACTCGAAAGGGTCCTCGAAGATCTGGAGCAGCTGTAGCGCTTAAGAGAAAAGCTGCGGCTAAGAAATAAATTTTTTTTAAGAGTGAAAATTAGTTAGAAGGTTGCGATGGCTTACAAGAAACGGTCTAAGAGAGTAAAACGACATTTAGATAGTGCTGTTGTATATGTTAGATCTACATTTAACAATACAATAGTCTCAGTTACGAATCTCGAGGGTGATGTTGTGTTGCGTGGTAGTTGCGGTCAGGCAGGATTTAAGGGTTCTAGAAAAGGGACGCCTTTTGCAGCATCTCAGGTTGGTATGAGCTTGGCTCGCGATATGATTGGTTTTGGGGTTAGGGATGTTGAGGTCAATCTTCAAGGACCTGGCTCAGGAAGAGATTCTGTGGTCAGAGCGTTGCAAGCTGCTGGCCTTGAAATTTCTGTGTTGAGAGATGTGACTCCGTTACCTCATAATGGGTGTCGTCCTCCAAAGAAACGCAGGGTATAATTGCGTAATGCAATTTTGTAAGATTAATAAAGGGTACTATGAAAAACAAATCTGACTTGGGAACAGACAGAGGTAACGAAAAGCCGGGGAATAAACCTTCGGCCAGGAGACCAAGAAAACTTTCTGAGTATGGCAAACAGTTGATGGAAAAGCAGAAGGTTAAACGAGAGTACGGCGTAAGGGAAAAGCAATTTAGGCGCTTTTTTAGCATTGCGACTCGTATGGAGGGTGCTCCAGGTGAAAATCTGCTTAGTTTGTTAGAGAGAAGAATCGATAATGTTTTGTATAGGCTAAAGTTGGCGGTTACCCGTCAGCAGGCTCGTCAAATTATTGTTCATGGACATGTTTTGGTAAACGGAAAGAAGGTTTCATCACCTTCATCTTTTGTTTGTGTTGATGATGTTATTTCATTGAACCAAAAGACCTCCAGTAAAGAAAAATTTTTGGAGCAGGTTGTCGATAAACGGTTAAACATCGGAATTAAAGTTCCAGAGTGGCTTGAGCTGAACAAGAAGGAGCGTGCAG
>JABGSX010000026.1 GCA_018647505.1 bacterium
AACACATTACACTTGGACAAAAATGTTTAAACTGGCCTTTGATGGTATTACGGGGTTTTCCCTGTTTCCCCTCAAATTATCGGCGTATGTTGGTTCATTTGTTATTTTAACGGGGTCGTTATTGCTTGTGTATGTAACGTTTGACGCTATCTTTTTCCAGACCTACTACCCCCTTTTTAAATGGCTTGTTATTGTTATTTATATTTTTATGGGCGTTCAATTTGTTTTGTTGTGGTTGCTTGGAGAGTATCTTGGTAGGGTGTATGAGCAGGAAAAAGGTCGGCCATTGTATATAGTTTCAAAAAAAATTAACTGTTGATAGGAGGGAGCTTGTTTCATCAGATTTCTTCATCCAGGTTGGCCGGGGTACAAAGCGCGATTGCGGGGCTAAAAGTTGCTGGAACAAGTTTGGTTGGTGCGTCGAAGTCTGGGAGCGGTTTTTTTGCTGTTGGTCAGTCAGACGACTACGGAATTTATTATTTTGTGCCAAAAATTGCTACATTTTTAAATGTTTCTGCTGAGCTGGCTTATCATCTTTTTTTTTATTTTACTCTTGTTTTATCCTTTTCTATTGGTTTTTTTTTAATGTGCCAGGTTTTTGAAAAACTTTTGTCCAGAGTTATTTGTTTCTTTTGCTTGGCTGCTCTTTTTGTTGTCACATGTTATGTGTGGGGTGTGTATATATTCATGGTTGCGTGTCCTGTTTTGCTTGTTTCTCTAGCTATTTATATTTTTCATAAAAGATTGAATGTCATTTTTTTATCATTTTTGTTGTTTTTATCAGGTGTGTTTTGCTATTTTTCACATTTTATTCGGGCCTATTCCTGTGTTGCGGCACTTTTGTTTATAGCGATTATTATTTTTTTTGCGAGAGACTATACGCGGAAAGAAAAGTTTTTGTTGTTGGTTTTTCTATCTTTTGGATTTGCTTGCTCATTGATGTATGTAAAGTATTTGTTTGAGGCTAGAGATAATTTTTTGGCTGAGCATGGTAAAAATTCATTTGTGGTAGAAACGGAAAAAAAACATGTGTTTTGGCATGCAACTCTTGGTGGTTTGGGTTTTGTTAATAATGAGTACGGGATAAAGTTTGATGATTCAACCATATGTAAATATGTCTATAAAAAGTTTCCTGAGGTAAAAAGATATCCCTCAGTTGAATATGAGCTTGCTGCAAAAAAATGTGTTTTTGCCTTTATAAAAGAAAAGCCA
Source organism: bacterium (assembly GCA_018647505.1). GTDB lineage: Bacteria > Babelota > Babeliae > Babelales > JABGSX01 > JABGSX01. Next base: position 1,213 of record JABGSX010000026.1, read on the forward strand.
AAGTTTGTGTTGTTCAATTATTTTGCAAAGTTGGGAATAATTTTTTTGTATTTTATAATTTTTGCAAATATTGGTATTTTGTGTGCTGTATCTAGAAGAAAACTATTAATTCTAGATATTGCTTTTTTTGTTGCTGCGGTGTTTAGCTCGATATTTGGAGTATTAACATTGCCGAACACAATATATTTGCTTGGTTTTATAGCTGTTGCCACGTTATGGGGGATGATTAGTATTTGTTTTTATGTTGAAAAATTAAATAAATTTGATTGATTGTAATGATATTACCTAAAATTGAAGTAAGATACTTGCATTTTTTGATTATTTTTTTGTTAAGCATTGTAATTGGTTTTATATTTTTGAATGTAAACAAAGATATATGTATGAATGGCAATGTTGCGCGTTTTCACAGTGAAATTGGGTATAACTTTTATAAAGAAAATTCAGTAAAAGTTAATTACGATAGAATTAATTATGCGCATGAATTCATAACCAAAGAAGATAAGCTGTTAGATTACGCTGATTTTGACGCAGATGCTTTTGATGGTAATAAAACATTTTTAGAACCTAAAGATACTGTCGGTTATGGTGTTCTTCTCGGGCTTATTTGGAAGATAACCGGTTCGCTTAGACACAGAGATATTAGAATTTTGCAAATTATTATATTCAGCCTTATTGTTGTTTTGTTTTATATGGTCGTTTTTTTATTATTCAACAGCTATAGTTTTAGTCTACTATGTTCGTTTTTATTATTATCTTTTACTCCGTTGTCGTGTTTAAATGCACAAGCACATAGAGATATTTGGGCTTTTTATGGTGGGGTAATAATTTTGTTTTCATTGTTAAAGTTTTTTAAGAATAATGGATCGGTTTTTTCACTTTTGATTGGTGGGATAGCGTTTACACTTTGTCAGTGGATAAGGTCACCTGTGTTTTTTTGCTTACCAAGTTTACTTATTGTATTTTGGTTTTTCTATAAAAAGAATTTTTTGAAGGCATTTCTTGTTTTGGGATTGGTAAATGTTTTTTTATTTTGGTTGCCTTTTGCTGTGTATAATAAGATTGCTCATGGGGATTACATTGCCTCGTGTGCGGGGCATGGCTTGCTTGTTGGATTAGGGGGCAAGGAGAAGCCGAATAAGTGGGGCTTTTTGTGGGATGATAATGATGTGGCAAAGTTTGTTAAAAGTCGTAGTGGTATGGATCTTAAGACTCATTCCATTGAGTATGATGCCATGGCTAAACAGTTGTTTTGGGAGCTTGTAAGAGAGGATCCAAAGTATTTCATTGGTGTTTTATTAAGCAGGACTAAAGAGATGTTTTGTTGTAAATTTGGATTTTCATTTTTTCTTGATAATTTTATGTCTGGGGGGGGTTTTTTGCACAAAGTTAAGGCTGCGCTTAAGGAGCCCGTTAAATTTGTTTTAAAGCTGACAGATTTTATATATAACAGGTTATTTTTTATAGAGCTTTATGTGTTGTTAGGTTGGTTGGGACTTTTAGTGATGTTCTTTAGAAAAAAATACTTTGAAACATTTATAATTTTTGCGGCGATGGCTCCTTTTTTTGCAATATTTACTTCGCACATTGAAGGTCGGTACCTCATTGTAGTTTATTGGGTGCTGTCTATACCATTAGCTTATTTTTTGTACTGTGC
>JABGSX010000027.1 GCA_018647505.1 bacterium
AGGTGGTTCTGGAAGTCTTGGCGGCTCAAGTAGTCTAAACGCCTTGGGCAGCAATAGCACCAGTGGAAGTGGATTTGGAGGAACAACAGGAACAGAGCTAAATTCCACCCCAGTTCAGCTGTCAACCTCTACCGGAAGCGATTATTCAGGCTTCGGTAGTGGAAGCCTGGGTGGCTCGGGATCTCTTGATGGCTCTGGATCCCTAGGTGGTTCAGGATCTCTCGACAGCTCCGGGTCACAAGGTGGAACAGGAAACTCCTTGGGTAGTAGCAGTCTAGGAAGTGGTGGAAGCTTAGGAAGCTAACAAATAACCGGCCCCAAAGAAAAATTTCTTTGGGGCCCCTATTAAAATAATTCTATTTTTATCCTATGATTATTTAATATGGATACAAAAAATTCAGGGTAAAAAAATGACCGAGATGTTAAAGAATCTTCCTTTGCTTTCCGGAGTTTACTTGTTTAAAGACAAGGCTGGGAAAATTATATATATAGGCAAGTCTCGGTCAATCAGAAACAGAGTAAAAAGCTACTTTCAAAAAGATCAAGACTACAAAACAAAATCGCTGATAAAAGAAGCATGTGAAATTGGACACATTGTTACACACAATGAAATTGAAGCGTTTTTATTAGAAGCTAAGCTAATTTTCGAACACCAACCAAAATATAATATTTTGTTAAAAGATGGACAACCATTCGTCTACATAATTTTCACCCTCTCTACCCTGCCCAAAATAAAGATTGTACGAAACAAAAAAGAAAATGGAGTACATTTTGGCCCATTTTTAAAAAAACAAGAAGCTAGAAAAATATACGACTTTCTGGTAAAAACTTTCCGACTAAAACTATGTAACAAACGCTTAGATAATGGATGCCTTGACTATCACCTTGATATTTGTGCTGGAACATGCTTAAAAGAATTTGACACAGAGGGCTATCTTTTTAGGTTTTCCCTTGCAAAAAAAGCTTTGAAAGGAGAATACAAAAAAGCTACAAAACTTATAAAAGAAAGTATCAAAAAACACAACGACTCTCTTGAATTTGAAAAAGCTAAATATCTACAAACAATTTTAATTCATTTCGAATCAATTCACGAAAACATTAAAACTCGCTTTTCAGAAAATAAATTCGAAAAAGAAATTTTAAAACAAACCCTATCAGTAGAGCCAGAAAACGTTGCCATTCAGCTGCAAAAAATTTTAGAATTAGAAAAACCCGCAAACACAGTTGACTGTTTCGACATCTCACATTTTCAAGGACACAACATTGTGGGCTCCTGTATAAGATTCAACAATGGAATACCTGAAAAAAACAAATTTCGTCGATTCAAAATTAAATCACTAACAAACCAAGATGATTGTAAAGCCCTTATCGAAATTGTATCTAGAAGATATAAAAATAACGATTTTCCTGATGTAATATTAATTGATGGCGGCAAAGGACAAAGAAACGCAATAACATCGATTATAAAAAATAGGCCCATTATCAGCCTGGCAAAAAAAGAAGAAATCATTTTTAGCGATAATCACACAAAAGGATTTAAGTTAAATCTCGACAGTAGTACAGGTAAATTGTTAATACAATTACGCGATTATGCCCACCACTTTGCAATAAGTTACCACCGAGCTTTGAAAAAAAAGGAATTAAAATGAATATGGATATTTTTACAGATTCAAGCAAAGAACTATTAAACAACAGCGCAGCGCTCGCTGTTGGAAAACAAAATGCAACCCTTGTACCCCTTCACACAATTGCTTCAGGAATAGAAAATGAATTTTGTCGCTCCTTTTTTCAGGTATTAGAAATACCAATTGAAGAGTTACAAGAACTGGTAAAAAAAGAAGTCGCCATTCTTCCAAAAATACAAAACGGACAACTTTCCCTTGACCCAACCATGCAAAAATTTATAGATGCGTGCAAAAAAGAAGCTGAGCATTTTGGGGATACTTATATAAGCCTTGAACTCTTTATATTGCAATGGGCAACAACAGAAAGTATGCCAACTACAATTCGACATTTTTTTGCACAATCTAAATTTTCAAGAGAAGCGGTTTTAAAACAAATTACATCTTTACGCAATGGAAAAAAGGTAACAGAAAAAGAAGCCGAACAAAAATACCAAATTCTCGACAAATACGCACAAAATTTAACCGAACAAGCAAAAGAAGGAAAGCTTGATCCGATTATAGGCCGACATGAAGAAATTCGCAGGGTGGTGCAAATTCTTTCACGCAGAACAAAAAATAACCCCGTGCTAATTGGAGAACCTGGTGTTGGAAAAACAGCAATCGCCGAAGGCATAGCACAACGAATTATCAACAACGATGTTCCGGAAAGTTTGCAAAATAAAAAAATCTATTCTTTAGACCTTGGGCTTTTAATTGCAGGAGCAAAATACCAAGGAGAATTCGAAGACAGGCTTAAAAGCGTTTTAAAGGCTGTAGAAGAAAGCAGCGGAGAAATTGTTTTGTTTATAGATGAGTTACACATGCTTGTTGGAACTGGAGCCTCGGGCTCAGGAGGAATGGACGCTTCAAACATTCTAAAGCCAGCATTAGCCAGAGGAACACTTCACTGCATTGGCGCAACAACATTGAAAGAATACAAACAATACATAGAAAAAGATGCAGCACTAGAACGAAGGTTCCAACCTGTGCTCATTGAAGAACCAACGCAGGAAGACGCCCTTTCAATATTGCGCGGAATTAAAGAAAAATATGAGTTGCACCACGGAATAAGAATTAAGGACCAGGCCCTTGTAGACGCAGTAAGAATGGCAAGCAAACATATAAGCGATCGCTTTTTGCCAGACAAGGCAATCGATTTGATAGATGAAGCCGCTGCAATGGTTAGAATGTCAATTGACTCACAACCAGAGTCTATAGACAAGCTCGATCGCAAAATGAGACAACTTGAAATTGAAAAAGTCGCCCTTTCAAAAGAAAAAGACGAGGCCTCCAAAAAGCGATTAGGAGAACTGGACAAAGAACTCGCGAATCTTAAAGAGGAACATCAAAAACTTGCAACTCAATGGAAAGCCGAAAAGGTCCCTTTTGAAAAAATAAATGAACTAAAAGAAGACATAGAAGTAGCAAATTATGAATACTCCCTAGCGGAAAGAGAAGGCGATTTTGCAAAAGCATCCGAAATAAAATATGGAAAACTTTCAAAACTAGAAAATGAACTAAAAAAAGAACAGGACAAGCTCTCAAAGTTGGACACAAAACTTATAAAACAAGAAGTTGATGAAAATGACATTGCAACAGTTTTATCCCGATGGACAAAAATTCCTGTCACAAAACTAAAAAAATCCGAAACGGAAAAGCTTCTTGGAATGAGAAAATATATGGAGGAGCACGTAATTGGCCAAGATGAGGCCGTTGAAAAGGTTAGCAATGCAATCCAAATTCATCGAGCAGGACTTTCTGATGCTAACCGACCAATCGGATCATTTTTATTCCTTGGGCCAACAGGCGTTGGAAAAACAGAAATCGCAAAAACTCTTGCCGACTTTTTATTCGACGACCAAAACAAGCTCGTTAGAATTGATATGTCAGAATATATGGAACGTCATGCTGTTGCCAGATTAATTGGTTCACCCCCAGGATACGTTGGTTATGAAGAAGGAGGACAGTTAACCGAACAAGTACGCAGAAATCCTTATAGCGTTGTTTTGTTTGATGAAATAGAAAAAGCCCATCCAGAAGTCTTTAACATTTTTTTACAAATTTTAGACGAGGGACATCTAACCGATGGGCAAGGCAGAAAAATTTCCTTCAAAAACAGCATAATTATTATGACATCAAATATAGGATCCGACATCATTTTAGAATCAAAATCAATAACAGAAAAAGTCCGCTTAGAAATTGAAAAACTTCTAAACAAACACTTCCGACCTGAATTTTTAAACAGAATCGACGCAACAGTATTCTTCAAAATGCTAACAGAAAAAGATGTAGAAAAAATTGCACACATACAAATTGCTAGACTTATTAGAAACCTAAAAGAAAAGGAAATTGATCTTTCTGTATCAGATAAAGCGCTAAGCTTTATTGCAAAAAAAGGCTACGTAAAAGAATTTGGTGCCAGACCATTAAAAAGAGCGATTCAAGATTATATTAGTGTCCCATTATCCCAATACATTCTAAAAGATCAAAGCTCAAAAAAAATAAAAGTTGATATAGCCAAAGATAAAATATCGATAAACTAATAATGGTTATTTAATTTAAGCTAAAACAACTAACTTTAACCGTGCCCCGTGAAATCAAATTTACGGGGCACGTATTTTTATTCTTTATATTCGCGATGCTCTTCAACGGCAACAACCGGAGCCCCACGCATCTTCATAGCCTGTTTTCTGACTCCGCGAGTAATAACCTCTGATGGCAAAGAACTTTCCTCAAGTCTATACCATGCATCTGGGTCAAACCCTTTTGTTACCCAACACCAACGGTTAGGCCAAACTCCATCATTGTAAGAAGAAAAAGCACTAATCTTTTCAAAGTCTTCCTCTTTTTCTAGCTTTGACAACATAAACACCGGTGCGTGATAAGCAAATATACCACGATCCTCAAGCCACTTTTTATGAGAGTAAAAATCCCTATTGAATGAGAAATAAAGCAACGGATTCCGTTGCGAACTTAAGCCTCTTAACAAGCCTAAGTAAAACCAATTTGTTGGTAGGCCAACATTGTAAACCCCAACCATACAACCAGGAATAGCTTTTTTAAACTCTCTCAATAAATTCCTACCAATGCCAAAGGACGCACTTTTTAAATAATTGAAATAATCATCAAATAAACTTCTGTCGTATAGATAGTGTATTTTTTCATCAAATCCTACCGGTAAACGAACAGCTCCTCGCTTCATCTTTGAAAAAAGATTAAAACTATAATCAGAAAAATCTGTAATACCTGTATAGTTGCCCAGGCTTCCAGATGGATACATTTCAAAGTCCAAAAACACTCCACACAATGGAATACCGTTGCCAACATCAGAGTTCCAAATATCAACAAACCTATTCAACGGTTCTACACACTCCTTTACCCACAACCGCTTGTAATCCAACGGGGAAGCTGCTTTGCCGTTATACTCAGACCCATATATATCTTTTGCCTTTTCTGGAACCGGAGCCTTGTGAAAATTATTCATCAACTCCATACCCAAAAAGATTCTTGGAACAGGCCTATTCATACCATCATAGACTTTTTTAAGATTAAACATAAACGTTCTTATTGTTTCAAAGTTTCTTTCTCTTGACCTTGTAGCATAACCCCTGTCGCCAAGAAATATAGAAGGATTAAAGTTAAACCAGAGGGCGTTTGCACCAGAATCAAAAACATCTTGAGCTGCTTTTTTCTCAATACCTCTGTACTGATAAATATCAGACCACAACGCAAAAACTTTTTCCTCTTCAACCCACCTGTACCGAGGAGGCGCAGGCCTGGCCTTGGCTTCTCTAAACTCTTTTTTCATAAACTCAGAGGTGATAATTTCTGGAACGACTACCTTTGTTGAAATTGCCTCTTTAAAACCATCTTTTCTATGTATTTCTATTGCATCATGAATTGTTGCAACAACAGCCCTTACAAACTTATCTTTTACTCTCAAATCAAATGGGGTGTATCTCCACTCTTCCTCGGGATCCGCCCCTTTAAAAACACCAATTCTGCTAACTAAAAGGGTATTTGACATTTCCCGACTGTGCAAACAAAAACCAAAATTCATGTCCTGCATATATTCAAGCGGATAATTTTTTTCTTCCAACGGTAAAATTGCTGAAATAATTGTTTCATCCTCAATTGTTTGAACAGACCGATAAGGAGCAAGCTCTCTTTTAGCATTGAAAGGCAACAAAGCTGTGTCAAAATTTCGTATAAGATTAGCCGGCCTAAAAACTCCCCTTAAGTACTTATCCATTTCGTCTCGCACTCCTGGCTTTGTTCTTGATACAACAGGAAAAAGAATGTCTAAAGTTAAAGTCTTAAAAAAAGCTACAGACTCTTCAACAACACTTGCCCCCGGAATAAACAATCCAATAAATTTGTTTTTTCTTCTGGAAAATTCCGCTAACGTTTCCACAATTTTTTTCACCAGCCAATGTTCACGATTATCAACAAAGCTATTATTACAAACCAAATATATACCATCATATTTGCCCGCGATTTCTTCTCCACTCTCATGAACGTTGTAAAAATCAACAAAGTCAACCCTTACTCCCTGTGCTTTTGTAGCTTCGATGATCGTTCTATAAGCATACGGAGTTCTTGACCCCTCAGAGTCAATCATTAAAAATCGATACTCTCTTTCAAGCGATTTTTCTGGCAAAACAATTGGCGCATAAGCCGTTCTGCAGTAAAATAAACTAAAAACCAACAAAGAAAGCACAAGACTAAAATATAAAAACTTCATACGTCCCCCCTTTTCTAAAGCCCCTTTTTTCTCTATCACAATACCAAAATCATTGACAGCCTGTAAATAGTTTTAGTGTGCGAAATACACTTTATTTTGTTTTGGGTTGATTCTTAACAACTAAAAAATCGATATGGCTTTGATTAAAAACACGCAAAATGGTAATTTTGCGCAAAATGTGATAAAACATGATGACATACAAAATAGGGAGAATAAGGAAACATAATGCAAAAAATGAGATCACATATCTTTGTAGCAAACTGGAAAATGTGTAAAAATCTAAAAAGCTCAGTCGACTTTGTAAAAAACAACCACAAAGAATTAAAAGAGCTTGGCGAAAAAAACATTCCAATCGTTCTATGCCCATCGCTTGCAGCGATCCCATTCGTAGTACAAGAACTGGACAACGCGCAGACATTCATCGGTGCACAAAATTGCTCGGGCTTTGAATGTGGTGCTTACACAGGTGAAACATCTGTACAAACTCTAGCTGAAGTTGGTTGTACTTTTTGCATAGTAGGACATAGCGAACGAAGACAACTTTTTAACGAAACGATAGAAGAAGTTGTTTTAAAAACTAAGCAATTAATAAACAATAAGCTTATTCCAATAATATGCATCGGAGAAACCGCAGCAGAGCACAAAGAACAACAAACTGTAAAAATATTAGAAAAACAGCTTGGGCCGGTATTGAATATGATAAAAGAAAACAGGTCCACAGAAAGACCATTTTGCATAGCATATGAACCAGTGTGGGCCATTGGAACAGGAGTAGTTCCGACAATAAAAAAGCTCGAAGAAACATTCAAGTGGCTTCAAACATTTATAGGAAAGTATAATATCGAAGATTATGCATTACTATACGGAGGAAGCGTCAACGCAAAAAATAGTACAAATCTAAAAAGTATTGGTTTTCTTGATGGTTTTTTAGTCGGTGGTGCAAGCTTAGATTTTCAAGAATTGAAAAAAATTGTATTATCATAGATATGGTATAAAAATAAACAACCTAATTAACTCTCGGAGATTAAAATTATGATGCTTCATGGTTTACTCACAACACTTTTTATAGTGTTATCAATTCTTTTGATACTACTCATTCTAGTACAAAAGGGAAAAGGCGGTATGGGGCTAGGCTCAATGGGAGGCGGAACACAAATGTTATTTGGCGGCTCAGGCGGTCAAGACCTCTTCCAAAAAATAACGTGGGTCTTGGGAGGAATATTTTTATTTGGCTCCCTCACTCTTGCACTTATGAAAACGTCAGGTCTTGATGTATCTCGTTATGTAAAAAAAACACCAATTGAAAAACAACAGCAAATAAAGAGGTAATTAAAAAAGGAAGAACGTGTTTCTAATAAATTTCGTTAATAAAATCGGAGAGTCCACAATACGGACATGTACAGCTCTTGGTGAATTTTCTGTGTTCTTTTTAGAAGCCGCAAAAACATTGTTCACAACAAGGCTAAGGTTTAAAAAACTCTTCTATCAAATGGAACACATTGGTGTTAACTCACTAAACATTGTAATACTTACTGGAACCTTCGCAGGAGCGGTTTTAGCTATACAATCTTATACCGGCTTTAAGCGCTTTGGCGCAGAAGGTTACTTGGGGCCAATTGTTGCATTAAGCCTAACCCGAGAACTTGGGCCTGTTTTGGCAGCACTAATGGTAACCGGACGGGCAGGATCTTCCATAACAGCCGAATTGGCAACAATGAGCATCACAGAACAAATTGATGCCTTAAGAACCTTGTGTATAAACACGTTTCAATACCTTGTTATCCCTCGCATTTTAGCTAGTACAATAATTCTTCCCCTTCTAACACTATTTGCAATGATTTGTGGAATTGCCGGGGGCTACGTCATATGTGTATATGTTCTTAGTTTGAACGGAGAACAATATATCACTGAAATACAGTCGTACATCGAACTGAGAGACATCGTTGGCGGCTTAATTAAAGCCGCTGTGTTCGGATTCATATTTTCATTGGTCGGAACATACAAAGGCTATACAACCCGAGGGGGAGCAAGAGGTGTTGGTCTTTCAACAACAAAAAGCGTTGTTATCTCCTCAATCTTGATCCTGATATCAAACTACTTCCTCGCAATTTTAATCTTTGGAGAATGAGGAAGAACATGATAGAGCTTATAAACCTCAAAAAACAATTCGACGATAAAGTTGTTACCAAAGACGTAACCCTTAAAATTAATAGCAATAAAATGACCGTAATAATTGGTCGCTCAGGAGAAGGTAAATCCGTACTGCTAAAACAAATCATAGGGCTTATACCACCAACATCTGGAAAAATTCTTGTCGATGGGGTTGACACAACACACCTTACAAGACAAGAGCGTTTAGAAAATTTTCATAAGTTTGGCTATGTGTTCCAATTTGCAGCCTTGCTAGACTCGCTAACTGTATTTGAAAATATTGGAATTTCTCTTTTTGAAAAAAACGTAGAACATGAAAAAATATACAAACAAGTGAAGGAAAAGCTCTCTCTGGTAGACCTGCCAGAAGATGTTATGAAAAAGTATCCATCGGAGTTGTCCGGAGGAATGAGAAAGCGAGTTGGCCTGGCAAGAACATTAATACGAGATCCACAAGTACTACTTTACGATGAGCCAACAACCGGACTAGACCCCATCACAACTAAAATCATACACAAACTCATGAAATCTTTACAGGACAAGTTTAAGGTGACTTCAGTTGTTATTTCTCATGACCTTGAAGTTTTTAATTACGCAGACTACATTGCACTTTTGTATGATGGCGAAATAAAATACTTCGGAGATGCAAAAACGGTTCATAAATCAGACAACCCATACATTCAACAGTTTATAAGCGCAAGCACAACTGGACCAATTCAAACGGAAATACCACACACCTCAGAGGACAAATAAAAAATTACTCAAGCTCTTTGTACAAAAGACTAGGCATTATTTTTTTTGCCTTATGATACACACTTTTTCCCCCTTCAAAATCACCATGCAACATTTGAAAGTAAATCTGACAAATTTCTACATCAGGATAAATTCTAATCGGCTTTACACATATAATCTCCAGCGTCCAACAACCAGATGATCCAACATTTCCAAATCCAGCAGAAATATGCACCTGGACACCCAACCTAGCAATTGAAGAGCGACCCTCTAAAAAGGGAACAAATGTTTTTGTTTCCGTATATTCTTTTGTTCTTCCTAGGTACAGTTCACCAGGACGTATTACAAGCCCGTCCTCTGGAATAGTAATAACCCGTGTTTCTGCCGATTTCTTCATATCAAGAATTGGATCTTTATAGACAAGAAGCTCACTATGCAGCCTTAAGTTGTAACTATTAGAGCCAAGCTGTCTCTCATTAAAGGGGTCTATTAAAATATTTTTTCCTAGTTCTTTTTTTATCTCTTTGCCAGACAAAATCACGGGCACTCCTTATGACTTGAATTTTAAAATAAGGACCAAACAAATTGGGGAACAGAGGATAACAAAAAGCCTGCGGCATAGCAAATCATACAAACCAACTGTATGCACCTTTCTACATAAAAACGGAAATGCCTCTCGCGCCGTAAGAATCTTAGCCCTTTTTGCTTGAAAAGCAAAAACATGGTAGTATATTTCATTGAAAAATTCGTAGTTAAAAAATGTAAAATGAAGAATTATTAGCCCTATGGAAATCAAAACACAACAAGCAAAAAAAAGTCTGTTTTCTGATTCTGCAATCGAACAACTAAAAGAAGAAAGCGAATCGTTTCAAATATTGAAAAATGAGATTTCAAAGGCTATTGTCGGCAACAAAGAAATCATAGATTTTATAATAATTGCTGTTTTATGCGATGGACACATTCTCCTTGAAGGGGTACCAGGCGTAGCAAAGACAACAATCATTAAAACAGTTACAAAAGCCCTAGGCCTATCCTTTCAAAGAATACAATTTACTCCAGACTTGCTCCCAGCAGATTTGATTGGAACGTTGATTTACAACCCAAAAACACAAGACTTTGAAACAAAAAAGGGGCCTGTTTTTTCAAACTTGGTATTGGCTGACGAGATCAACCGATCCCCAGCAAAGGTTCAGGCGGCACTACTAGAGGCCATGCAGGAGCAACAGGTAACCATTGGATCTACAACATATCAGCTTGATAGGCCTTTTTTGGTATTTGCAACACAAAACCCAATCGAACAAGAGGGAACATATAAACTGCCTGAAGCACAGGTTGACCGGTTTATGTTCAAGTTAATTGTAAACTACCTTTCCATAGACGAAGAAAAAGAAATTGTTGGTAAAAACATAGAACAACAAAACATTGAACAGGTTTTTACAAAAAAAGAAATTTTATCCGCGCAAAAACGAATTAAGGAGGTTTATGTCGACGAAAGAATTATTAAATATTTGATAGATATCGTTTTTGCAACACGAGAACCACAAAATTTTGGATTAAATGATTTATCAAAGCTAATTATGTACGGAGTTTCTCCTCGCGCCACACTTGCCCTCTACAAAGCCGCACAGGCACGCGCCTTTATCAAAAGAAGATACTTTGTCACCCCAGACGACATCAAAGCCGTTGCTCCCGTTGTAATGCGGCATAGAATATTACTTTCCTACGAAGCTGAAGCTGAGGGAATTACCAGTGACATGATAATCCAAAAAATTCTAGAAACAATTCCTTCACCTTAGACAGACTTGTGTAGTACAATTGTGTTCTATGAATTTTTTTTATAAAGCAATCTGACTTGACAAACTTCCACTAAGAAGGTTATCGTGTGAAAGAACAATTTAAAAAGGAAGCGAGTAAATGAGACCATTGCTCTGGATTTTAAATAGCGGGCTTGCCATTTTGTTGATAGGAACGGGTATGTTTGTTTACCTTACAAAAATTAGCATACCAGCAAAAGTAAGCATAAAACCGGAAACTCTTCATTTCGAGCAAGAGGAAGAACCTTCTGCTGATATTTCTGCCATTTACGAAAACGACTTGTTTAACACATACACAAAACCGACCCAAAAGACCGGACCAGAAAAAGAAGTGTCTACCCCAATACCAGAACCCCCAAAACCAAAGTCTGTTGTGGTTCCAAAAACACCGGAGCCCGAGATAAAACCACCGCTTGATATAGCACTAAAGGGAACAGTGGTATTTAATGACGACTCGAAAAACATAGCAATGATTTCTGACAACAAAAGCCATGAGGAAAAAAATTATAAGGTTGGAGACACTATAGAAGACGCCCAGCTTGTTAGAATTTTTCACAATAAAATAATTTTAATTCGATCAAACGGGCAACAAGAAATTGTATTCTTCGACGAAAAAGAGGCCCAGCTAGAAACAAGTATAACGAAAAAAACGTGGGACCATGTTGTCAAAAAAGACTCTGAAGCTCACTACTTAGTCGATCCTAGCGCATTTGTAAGCACCATTCCAATGCTAAGTCAGTTTATAGACCTGCTAGATCTTACAACTGTGTATAAACAAGGACAAAGTATTGGCTGCAGAATAGGCAAATACCCAGACCACTCAATTGCACCAAGCATGGGGCTCACATCTGGCGATATTATAAAAACGATAAACAGCATAGAAATTGCAAGCAACGAAGGAAGAGTAAGGGCTTACAATACAATAACAGCGATGAAGGTTGGTGACGAGATAACCGTAGAAATACAAAGAAGCGGAAGCAGCGTTAAAATAACATTCACCTTAGCCAAGCTTAAGCAACCAGAAAAGAAGGAAAGCCTAACAATTGAAAAACAAGGCGAAGAAGAAATAATTATTCTAGGGAAAAAATCACAAGAACAAATACAAGAACAAAAGGTTAAACTGCTAAAAGAAAGGTATCAGGCTGCTCCAACACTTGAAAAAATACGCAAAAAACTTAAAGAAAATATGGCAAAACAAGGAAGTCACGATATAAGAAAAAGATTAGGGTTAGCACATTAGCTTGAGAAAAAAGTATGAAAAGAATGGTTCGCTTTTTAAAAGTTTTTATCAATGTTTACGTTTTTCTGCTACTGGCAATCTCGTATACAGTTAGCACTAACACCGACGGCGGTCTTTTAGGGTTTTTCGATGATGATGGAATCGATCAAAGCTCTATAGCTGTTCCAACCGCCAGCGCTTTATCTTCACATCACACAAAAATTCCAAAACAAACAGAGAGCAAAAAAAAGATTTCAAAGTGGGAAAAAGCATCAAACAAAAGGCGAAAAAGCAAAAACGAAAAAGCGTTAACATTCATCGAGGAGCTACCGACCAAAGAACATATTGTCAACAGCGACCAAACACTTCAACAAAACAATCGGCCAGCACCCCCGCTAGAAATAAGGGTTGAATCCGCAGAAAAGCTTCTTGGCAACATCAAAGAAAAAGACATAAAGTATCCTTTCACAGAAGAAAATGAAACATCGCAAACAGTTGAGTTTAATTTCAACAATGTTGAGCTTAAATCTCTAATCGATTACATTGCAGGACTATACGATGTAACATTTTTAACAAACGACGCAGTAAAACCAATGCCTCAGGGCAGAACAGGCGTAAGCGGAATTAAAATAACATTCAAAACACAAGTTCCACTTACCAAAAAAGAAGCCTGGTTTGTATTCATCAAATTTTTGAGTATGGCAGGGTTTACTCTTGCTCCAGGAACAATTCCACGACTTTATAAAATTATTCAACAAGAACCTGCAAACAATAACCCCCTTCCGTCATACATTGGAATCGATTACAAAGACTTACCGGAAGATGACAACAAAGTTAGATATGTTTATTTTGTTACAAACAGCAAGCTCGAAACTATTCACGCAATAGCTACTCAGCTGATTAGCCCACACGCCAAAGTAACTCCATTTTCAGACTTTAACGCATTAATATTCACAGACAAGTCAAGCAATATAAAGTCGGTAATGGAAATTATTAGCGAGCTTGACAAAGAAATGCCAGAGAGTATGTCTGTTATAAAGTTAAAACAATCCGACGCTGACGATGTAAAAAAATTATACAAATCTCTTACCATGGCAGAGGAACAACAGGGTCTTGCTGCACGCCTTTTTGGAACGGGAAAGCGAACATCATCCGCATACTTCCCTGACGACACAAGAATAATCTCAGAGCCAAGAACTAATTCTCTTATTTTGCTCGGAAACAGAAAGTCTATTAAGCGCATAGAAGACTTTATTAGGGAGCATGTCGACTTAGAAATCAACTTGCCATATTCTCCTCTTTATTCATACCAATTGCAATATGCTAAAGCGAGTGAGGTTGCCCAATTGCTTAAAACGGTTACCAACTTTGATCCTAGTAGCCCAGCAGCAAAATATGGTAGCGTTAGAGGTGGAGATAAATTCTTCAGACCAATGCAAATAACAGCAGAACCAACCACTAATACAGTTGTGGTCAAGGCCGAAAAGGAAGATTATCTAAAGGTCCGAGAACTTATTGAAAAGCTCGACGTTATACAGCCCCAGGTCGCAATTGAAATATTAATTGTTAGCGTAACAATCTCTAACACAAAACAACTAGGCTCTCAAATTCACAATAAAACAGAAGGCCTTTTTAACCAAAACATAGATTTTCAATCGGCCCAACTTTCCAACATTGTCACAAAAGCTGCATCGTCTGGTGGATCCCCTCAAAGCCTCCTTGGGAATCTTATAAGCTTAGCCAAAGGAGCGGCGCAAGGATCAACAATATTGTCAGTAGGCAACGCAGTTGACGGCGTTTGGGGTATATTTACTGCACTCCAAAAACACCTCGACACACGGGTTGTCGCTAATCCGTTCTTGGTCACAACAAACAATACAATGGCAACGGTATCTCTTGGAAACTCAAAGTATGGCTCAACTGGCTTTGTACAAGGGGTCAATAAAACCGGAACAAAGTCTGATGTAGATGCAATGCTAACTGTTAAAGTTCGTCCACAAATTAGCTCAGCCAGCACTATTCAGCTTGACCTTGACATATCAATTGATGAATTTGTTTTGCCTGCAAATCCTGACGATCTAAACAAATCAACAAAAAATCTTCAAACTATCGCAACCGTTGGAAATGAAGAGGTATTGGTTTTGGGAGGAATGGTAAAAAATTATATCTCCGACACGAACAGTCAAGTACCAGGACTTGGAAGCGTGCCAGTTTTAGGGTGGCTTCTTAAGAACAAAAGCAAAACAAGGTATAAAGACAGCATTCTGATTTTTGTTTCACCAAAAATTTTAAACCCTGGTAGCAAGAAAGGCTTTTATGATTACACCTTAAACAAGGCTGATCATGTAAAGAGTCTTGTCGACACAGGAAAAAGAAAAGAAGAAAAACGAGACCCAATTCACAGGTGGTTCTTCGATTCAACAGGCTTTTTAAAGCACGAAGCAAAAACCATAGATAAGTTTTTACAACAAAAAATATGGAAAGAAGAAGGAAAAGCAGAGGCAATGCAAAAATCTACAGAAGTCTTTTCTACTCCTGCTAATAATAGCGGAGTTGGCAAATGATAAAAAATATTCTTGTGCCAGAAAGAATAGGGCAATACAACATTTTTCCAAAGAGAGTATTGGGCTTCTATGTTGGAAAAACTCGTGTCTCAGCTGCACAAATACACATTTCGGGAAAAAACACGATAATCGAAAAGCTGTTTTCAGAAACAATAAGCCCAGGGACTACAGCCACACACGACCAACGTGTAAGCAAAGCCATAAAAAACATTTTGTCGCATGCCAGCCCATACGATGAGATAAGGGCGACCATATCAAGCGCCTCTGTTTTATTTAAAGAAGTCAGCTTTCCATTTTCCAATCCAAAAAAAATCCAAATGGTTTTAGAGTATGAAATAGAGTCTTTTATACCATTTCCAACAGAAAACGCATTGGCCGACTTCATAATAACGAAAACAGAACAAAACAACACCTCTATAATGACAGCGGTTGTACAAAAAAACCAGGTGTCTAACCTAATGTCTCTTTTTAAAAACGCAGGGGCAACCCCATCTGTTATTTCCGTTGACATGTTTGATCTATATTCTCTTTACATGCAGATTCCAGAATACAAAGAGGCAAACAAAACAACCGTAATATTAGATCTTGGATTTTCAGAAACCAAGCTCGCGTACATCTTAGATGGAAAATTACAATTAATCCGAACAATTCCAAAGGGAATTCTTTCAATAGCAAAAGAATTCGCAAAAAAAGAAAAACTCGAACTAAATGATGCAATAGAATTTACTCTGCGTTTTGGAATAGAAACATGCGACAAGCCAAAACAAACAAAGGCCTTGCAAGAAATTTTTAAAACTTTTTGGCAAACAATCGGTCTCACAATTGAATCATTCGTCACCCAAAAAAAAGAATGCAAAAAAGTCCAACAAGTCCTTGTCATAGGAGAAGGCGCAGACATCAAAGGTGTGATAAGCTTCACACAAAAAGAATTAAATGTTGAGACCAAGCTGTTCAACGCTCAGCTTTTAGCGAAAGACAAACGTTTTTCTATTGCCAAACACAAACACATTTCTCAAGTAAACATCAAAAGCCTTGCTATTGCACTAGAAACACCAATAACAGACAAATTTAGCCTCAGAAAGAAAGAGTTTTTCCCTGGACACACATCCCTTATTATTAAGCAAGTGACAACCACAACCATTTTAATTCTGTCAATTCTTGCAATCTTTTTTTACCACACACACAAACAAATTAACCGGCTTCAAAAAGTTCTTGATGATTCTAAGCGCGAAGTTGTCGCCACCCTTTCAAAAGAGTTTAAGGTGTCAAAATCAGATAAAACGTTCAAAAAAATTGTTAAGTTTGCAAAAGAAGAAGTTATAAAAGACAGAAATATTTGGTTTGCATTTTCTGGACAAACAAAAACTTCTTTCCTAAAATATTTAATTGCATTAAGCGACGCTATCGACAGGGATGGGCTTGGTCTGGAATTAGAGAAAATGGTAATGACAAATGACAAAATAACACTTACGGGAAAAGTCCGCGAACACGACTTTGAAGCTCTGCAAATTCTTGAAGAAGAGCTAGAAAAAACAAAGCTTTTCCATCAAATTGGTCGCCCTCAAGATACACAATTTTCAATAGACCTTGAAATCGTCAAGAAGGATGAGGAGCTATAATGGAATTTTTACGAAAAATAACAGATGCCATCTCTTCTCTTGATGAAAGAGAAACAAAAAATTATGCGTATATGGCCTGGATATTGGTTTTCTTGACCCTTTCTTTTGGGGTATACAAATATTACAGCAAAACATCATATATTAAAGCGCAAATAGAAGATGTTAATTCCAAGCGTAAAGAAATACAAATCTTATTAAGCCAGTTTGACCAAACAAAAAAGCAAAAATCCAAAATTGAAGATCTTATAAAACAAGATAAAAAATTTAGAATTAAACAGTATTTTGGCGACACAATTAAAAAACTGGACATTGAACACCTTGTCACAAAGGATCCTGACATAAAAGATAACGAACTTAAAGAAAGCTACACAGAAATTACACTAACAGCCAAAGTCACACGAGCAAATACCAAGCAGCTAGCCCAACTACTAAATGAGATTGAACAGGAAAAAAGAATATATGTTAAAAAGCTTGATATAAACAAGGGAAGACATAGTAAAACTTTAAACTTTGTGATTGTAATTGCCACATTACAATTCCCTGCAGACAATTCAGAAACGACGGGGTAACGTGAATGGAAAAAAGAAAAAAATATTTTCTTTTAATAACAAGTATTTATCTTGCTAATGCAATATTCGGCGCCACTACTTTTGCACACGCCAACAAAAAAGATACCAATGGGAAGGTTTCTCAAAAAAACGAGCCCAAACAAAATATATATATAAATTTTGAAGAAGAAAGTCTTACAGAAATAATAAACCAGCTAGCGAAGCTTAAAAATGTAAATATAATCCTTCCACAACCAAACACAATCACACAAAAAGTAACATTCTTCAAAGAAAAACCAGTAACAAAAGAAGAAGCTTTTAATCTTTTGTATTCCATTTTAGATTATGCTGGATACAGTTTAATTGAACAAAAAGGAACATTTGTTGTCATTAAAAATGATAAAAATATAACCAAAGAAAGCTTAAAGATATTCATTGGCACGCACTATGACGCCCTACCCTCAACAGACGAAAGAATCCGCTATATTTGCACCCTAGAAAACATACAGGTACCAAAACAAAACCCACAAAACGATCCGCTCGCAGTTATTCTTAAAGATATATTGTCAAAACCTCCAGAATCACTAATTATTTTTGACAGCAAAACAAACAGCATTATTCTCACAGACAAAGCATACAACATAAAAATGGCCATGAAAATTATACACGAAATGGATCACACAGGCTTTAGAGAAGCAATAGAAATTATTCCGCTTTATCATACACAAGCATCGTTCATAACAAACGGAAAAGACGGCATTCTTGATAAATTAATCGGAAAAGATGTAAAACAAGTTGGCGCGAGAAGCATATTAGTTACAAAGCCAAGCTCTTTGTATTTTTCCCCAACAACAAAGGTTGTACCAGAAGAACGTACAAATTCTCTAATTATCATGGGAAAAAAAGAAGACGTACAGCGAATAAAAAATTTTATACTCAAATACATAGACCGACCAATGGAAGACGGCAACTCCATTTTGCACATTTATCATCTAAAACACCTCACGGCTGAAACGTTTGGACCGATTCTATCAAAAATTTTAAAACCATCTGGATCGGCACAACAATCATCAGGAGGCTCCACGGCGCCACAAAACTTTAAAAACGTTGTTATTGTAGGCGAAAAACAAGAGGCAAAAAGCACCGCTGGACAATCAAGTGGCGGGGCCGGAACAAAATACAGCGGAAACAGGCTTGTAATAGCCGCAAGAAAAAATGACTGGCTAAGAATAAAAGAGCTTATAGATGAGCTTGATAAACCACAGCTGCAGGTTGCTTTAGAAATTTTAGTTGTCGACATTAGCACCAATTTAGAAAAGATTTTGGGTTCGCAAACACGCAATCGATCAGACTTTGGGCTATATGATGGGGTTAACTTCCAGGCGGCAAATAGCGCACCGGCAATAACAAAATCGACTACCGCTGTAGATGCGCTAAAAGCAAACATGCTCGATTCTAGTATCGTTGGAACTAGCGCAACAAAGTCAGGGGCAGCAATATTTACATTAAAAGATTCCACAGATAACACTATGTGGTCAATTTTTAAATTAGTTGATCGATCAAAAAGTACAGATATTTTATCCCATCCGTTTTTGATAACTAAAAACACAAACAAGGCAACCTTATCTGTTGGTGAAACAAGAATAACTGATTCTGGTAGCCCAACAGTAAAAGACGGCGGAACAAGCGTGAGCTTCGATACACTTGAAGCAAGTTTAACAGTAAATATAACACCTATTATTAGTCCAAAATCTAAGATGATTAATCTTGACATCGATATAGAGGTCACCAATTTTGTTACAACATCGAATCAAACCCGCGCAAAAAGATCAATATCGACAAACGCAAACATTCGAAACAAGGAGGTTCTTGTTCTTGGCGGACTTACTAAAACAAGCAATGAAACAAATAAAATTCCAACACCCATCCTTGGACAAATTCCAATTTTAGGCTGGATGTTTAAGCACAAGTCAAACGTATTTACAAAAAGCAACCTTACCGTATTCATCTGTCCAACAATTTTAAATGTAGGCGAAGACGCTCACAAAAGTATGTTTACGAAGGAAAAGCTCGCATACTCTAGACAAGTATTTGGCGAAGCCAACATTTTTTCAGATCTGCGAGACCCAATCTCTAGATGGTTCTTTAAGTCCCCAGTCAACGAGGAAGAACACGTAAAAAGCTTTTTCGAAGACAGGTTTAAAAGCAGAGAAAAAAAACAAGAAAAAGCTGCTCCAATAAAAGAAGATAGCTTCAAACAAAAAAATACTAATGATCAAAAGATCATCGAACTTTTTAAAGACGAAAAAAGTCCCGTCCCCAAAAATGAGACGGGACAGCAAATAAAATCTTAACTTTTATTCTTTATCAGCATCGACAAGCTCCAGCTCTATTTGTAAAAGACGGTTATATTTTGCTATGCGCTCAGAACGAGAGCAACCACCAGCTTTTATATACCTAGAGTGTGCTCCAACAGCCAGGTCTGCTATAAAAGTGTCACACGTTTCCCCTGACCTATGAGAAATAACCGTTTCAAGTCCATACTCTTTACATAGAGCAACGGCTTGTAAGGCCTCCGAGACTGTTCCAATTTGATTTGGCTTAATGATGGAGGCTGTAGCAGTATTTTTTTCTATTGCTTGGGCAAGCTTTTCTGCATTTGTAACAAAAATATCATCGCCAACAATCATAATTTTTTCTTTTAATAATTTAGTCATGAGAGCCCACCCATCCCAATCATTCTGATCAATACCATCCTCTATTGAATAAATAGGATAGTGTTGAACAAGCTGAGTATAAAACTCGATTAAATCTTCAGAGGAAAGATATTTACCATGCCATTTGTATAGCTGTTTTGAAGGGTCATAAAACTCTGAAGCCGCAACATCTAGAGCTATTGCACACGTAACATTGTGAGAGACATAAACTTTGTTTATCGCCTCCATTAAACAATCCAAAACTTCAACTTCGTCTGAAAATCTAGGAGCAAATCCGCCCTCATCTCCTAGAGACACCGACTTTCCCTGCTTTTGCAGCAAACGCTTGAGCTCATAAAAAACAGCAACCGCCACCTCCATAGTCTGTGAAAAACTGCCAGCATCGGTAGGGATTATCATAAATTCTTGAATACACAAATTATTGTCAGCGTGGGCACCACCATTAATCACATTAAACATAGGATATGGTAACGATACTGTTTCTGCGCCCATCATGTACGCAACAAGCTCAAATAGTTGTAACTTTTCTGAATATGCCTGCGCCTTAAATAACGACATGCTTGCAGCAAGAGTCGTGTTGGCACCTAAGTAAGATTTGTTTTGTGTTCCATCAAGCTCGATAATCATCCTGTCTAGCTCCAGTGCCGCAGGTTCTTTATCCAATAATTCTGGGGCAATTATCCTTTCAAGGTTGCTAATCGCTTTCAAAACCCCTTTTCCCATAAGCCTTTTTCCACCATCGCGCAACTCAAGAGCCTCGTACTGCCCACAAGATGCTCCCGATGGCACAGAAGAAGAAATAACCATTCCGTCATCAAGAAAAATGTCGCATGCTATCGTTGGCATCCCTCTAGAATCAAAAATCTCTCGGCCTTTAACTTTTACTATCTTCATAGCAACATCCTAAACAAACATAAAGCGCTATTAATCTTATAATCGGTAACACCCTAACATAAAAAAATTATAAGCTGAAGTCCCCGCAATGCGGGGACCAATCTTAAACCAAAAACAATAAAAATGCTGACAACGCCACACAGGCTATAGCTTTACTTTTTTTCTTTCCCCTTAACAAGAGAAAGCCCATATTCTTTGAGCAATTCTTTATCGACATGGGTAGGAGCATTCATCATCGGATCATACCCTCTCTGCGTTTTTGGAAACGCAACAACCTCTCGCAAAGACTCAGAGCCCGTCAACAACATAACAACACGATCAAGCCCTAACGCTATTCCTCCGTGTGGTGGAAAACCATACTTCTGAGCCTCTAATAAAAACCCAAACCTCTCATTCATTTGCTTCTTATCCAACCCAAGCAAATCAAACACTTTTTTTTGAACATCCGCATCATGTATACGAATTGATCCTCCACCAAGCTCAACACCATTCAAAATAACATCGTAGGACTTGGATTTAATATCAGATACATCCATATTCTCCCATCCATCCTGCGGAGATGTAAACGGGTGGTTAACCGATTCCCAACCTTTTGTGTTTTCGTCATACTCAAACAATGGAAACTCGGTAACCCACAGAAAGTTCATCTTGTCTTTTGGGATCATATTCAACGCTTTAGCAACCTCTAGTCTCAACCGTCCAAGTTGGTCCCAAGTTTTTTCGTACTTTCCTGCAATAAAAAATGCAATGTCGCCACAGCTTAGCGCCTTATTTTCAATTTTTTCTATCTGTTCGATGAAGTTGTCGGGTAAAAATTTTGATACGGGAGACTCCAGTTTTCCGGCCTCTAAAACCCTAGCCCATAAAAGGCCCTTAGCGCCAAATCCTTTTGCCACGTTCTCCCATTTTGCAATTCCTGCACGAGTAACCCCAGAGTCACGCAAGACAAATCCCCCAATTTTACCATCATTTTTTAGAGTATCCTGTAAAAACCGCAACTCAGTGTTTTTGAATGTCGACGTGAAGTCTTTTATTGTCATATCAAATCGAGTATCAGGTTTGTCAGAACCATAAAGACCAAAAGCGTCTTTATATAACATTCTTGGAAATGGAACTGTAACATCCACATTGCAGGCCGTTTTAAGCGTGTAATGCAACAAGCCTTCAATAACGCTTATAATATCTTCTTCGTCCACAAAAGACATTTCTACGTCTAGCTGGGTAAATTCTGGCTGCCTATCTGCCCGCAAATCTTCGTCTCTAAAGCAACGTGCAACTTGAAAGTACTTCTCGAATCCTGCTGCCATAAGAAGTTGTTTATAAAGCTGTGGGGACTGTGGCATTGCATATACATATCCATGATGAATCCGCGATGGAACAAGAAACTCCCTCGAGCCCTCGGGTGTGTTTTTTGTTAAAATTGGAGTTTCAACCTCATAAAACTCTTCTTTCATGAAAAACTCGCGCATAGCAAAGATTATTTTGTTGCGCATAACTAATTTTTCGCGTGGGCCCTTGCGCCTTAGGTCTAAATAGCGATATCGAAGCCTTAGCTCTTCTTCAACACCTTCGGCCTCGTCTAAAATAAATGGCAAAGTTTCTGCCGAACTTAAAATATCTACTTCATCAACCTTCAACTCTAGTGCGCCTGTTGACATGTCCGGGTTTATATTTTCCTTCGAGCGATCAACAACCATGCCTGTCACAGAAACAACAAATTCACTCCTAAGGCTTTCTGCTTTTTTGTGTGCATCATTTGATATTTCTGGATTAAACACAAGCTGCATAACCCCACTGCGATCGCGCAAATCTACAAAAATTAACCCTCCATGGTCTCTTCTTTTGTTTACCCAACCACACAGGCTTATTTTTTTGCCCTTAAAGGCCTCTGCAACAAGGCCACAACCAGTTGTCCGCTCAAGCTTTTTCATAGCAACCCTTTTGTGTAAGGTTTTGTGTTATAAAAATACCTTAAAAATATAGCGTATTACACATAAATACACAAACACGCCAACCTTTAAAAAGTTAAGGCCGGGATTTTTTCCCGGCCTTAAAAAATTGCACGCTTGTTTAAACTAGAATGTATATTCTACACTAAAGCCAAAGGTGAAAGCTATTGCGTCACCCATGGTTATTGAGCTGTCTGCTCCAGGCAGAGGCAACCCCTTGATATCTTTATAATATGTACCAGGAAAGAAAACAGAGGTTGAACCAGAAGCTTTTATGTTTTTGAGAAGCTCAAAACTCACAGTTGTGTTTGCTTCTACGCCCATAAACTTACTTGCCAATTCATCTGTTGACTGACCAGCAGATGCATCATACTTATTTGTATCAAAATCATCCCAGTATGCAACCAAATTTGGCTTTACAGAAAGGTTTCGCTTGCTATCAGCGGGAGTCCATTCTGCACCAAGACCAAGATATCTAATATCGGTAAACCCTGTAATAAACGTTGCATGTTTGTCCCTTGTTGCATTGTTATTAGGGATCGTTAATGGCCGAGAATGCTGCCCTGCGCCACCCAAAACAAACATACTACTTATTTTTTTACCCGAAAAGAAAAGATTTTGTAGGCCAATAAACCCTTTATAGTTTCCATCAACATCACTATCATTGGGGCTGTCTATGTCTTGATTTGGATTTTTGTCTCCAGAGGCTAATCCAAATTCAGCAGAAAGGCATAACTCTTTTTCTATTGCCCAGTACGAGGCATTTGTAACAAAAGCCCAACCACCGTATGTATTTTTATATGCATCACGGAAACGATATTGGCCATTGTAAGCCGCATGTGAACCAACTCGCTCTAAATTTTGATCAGACGTCCTTGTTACACCATCAATGTCACCTTGTGTTACTGCTGCATCATTATATTTGATCTTTGTTGTGCTATCTTGTGAAGCAGCATCAACAACACTAAACACATGGCTGTTAACAACAATCATGCTTCCATCTCTGTTTATTATTTCAGCCACATTCCTGTCCCAACCTCTTACATTTTGGCGACCAAGGTTTGCGGCGCATTCAACCCCAAAGCTTAGGCGATTGTACTGAAAGTCTGCCGACAGGCCTATTGTTGACAACATGCTTTCGGCATCAGCCGTGAACTCAACCTTTTGTTCTTTTTCACGATTAAAAAAGAAATAAGGCTCAACATTTATGCTCTTCTCGTCTTTTTTAAATATTTCCCACTTTGCACGTGTCGCAATTACGTAATCTGTAAGCCCAAAGCCTCTGTAAGGGTTGTCGCTGCCGGTATAAGCAGAAGAATAAATTTTTTCACTCACTGACGACAAGGAGTCAGACTTGTTTTCTAAAAGCGCAAAGTATATATCCAACTCGACAGCCTTCTCTTCCCTGTCTGGAGAAAGGCTCAATAAAACACCATAGGCATATTGATCAATAGAAGCTTCAGAGTAAGAACCCAAAACTCCTGGGGCTAGGGCAAACGCCGGCCCAAAAGACATTCCGCTACCAAGTTGAAATGGAAATGCCCCAAGCTTTAAAGAAATGCTTTTATCTGTTTTTATTCTAAAGCATTCTGCCACATCTAATTCTGCCCACAATTCTCTGACCCAAAGGATATTTCGCGGAATATAGTGATTATGGCTACCAACAGATGTTACCCCCGCTATGGTTGAAGGTGTTGATGACGTTTTTGAAACACTTTCAGGATTACCCCATTTGGCACGGGTACGAAGAGAGGCTTTTGACTGTATAATGTCATGCCCATATTCCTTTTTGCCAAAAAATGACTCTACGTTCAAATCAAAAGTGTGACGAACAAAGAACATTTTGCCATAGTCGCTTGTACCGTTAAAGGTTCTTAAATTTGAACCAAAAGCAACCTCAGGCCTATATGATCCACCAAGCTTTATTTTTAAGTCCCCCTTCTGGAATGAAAGCTCCGAACTTTCTTTTTTATCCAGCTCTGGAACAACCTTTTTTTCCTCAAAAATATTATTTAAATGTTTCTCCGAAACATCTAGGTCCATTGGCCGACCCGTCTTTGTAGTGCTATTTAGCCCCACAAAAAACAAAAGAAAATATACAGACAATGACAACTTGTTTTGTCGCATAGAACTCCCTTCGAAAACAATTATGCGTATAGATAGCCACCTCGAGGCTATCTATACCGACAACGAAAAATTAACTTCTCACCAATAGTGATCAATTTCTATTTTTTGTCAACGCACAACAAAGCTTTGTACTAATTTTGTCGTAAATATATAGTATAAAAAAGGCCTAATCCAAAACAAAGAAAAGGTAAAAATGTTATTAGGAGCACATAATTCAATATCGGACGGACTTGCAGGAGCTATAAAAAAGGGAGAATCCACAGGATGTACATGCATCCAAATTTTTACAAAAAATAACAGACAACTGTTTGCAAACCCTCTAAAAAAAGAAATCATAGAGGAATTTAAAAACACATTAAAAAAATCAAAAATTGAAGTTGTTGTTGCACATGCCGGATACCTTATTAATATCGCCAACCCTGATGAAAAAAAACGAAATGACGCAATAAAAGCTCTAATCTTTGAGCTAGAGCGTTGCAACGCGCTTGGAATACCCTTTTTGGTTTTTCACCCAGGAGCCTGTCTTGGAACAAAAGAATCTGAATGCATAGAAACTGTTTCTAAAAGCATCGACAAGGTTTTAGACAGCTTTAAAGGAAGCACAAAACTTCTCTTAGAAAATGTTGCAGGAGAAGGCAGCAAAATTGGGCATTCTCTTGAGCAGTTAGGGTCAATAAAAAATCTAACCAAAAATAGCAAACGAATTGGCATATGTTTTGATACATGCCATGCATTTGCAGCCGGATATAATTTTTGCAACAAAAAAGAATATATAAAATTTTGGAAATTATTTGATAAAACAGTCGGGATCGAAAATCTAAAAACTATTCACCTCAATGACTCCGTTGAAAAGCTTGGATCAAAAAAAGATAGACATGCTGGAATAGGAGAGGGTAAAATTGGAGTAAAGGCATTTGAACTTATAATGAACGATCCGAAACTCAAAAGCATTCCCAAAATCCTAGAAACTCCTAAATCAAAAAGCCTCTCGGAGGACATAAAAAATCTAGAAACCCTTAAAAAACTTATTAGATATTGAAGATTGGAAATCCAGAAGAATGGTCTTGCTAAAAAAAACAATGATGAGACCCTAAATTAACCAAGGAGTACGGAAGGCTAATTCAAAATCCCTTCATTGTTATATCAACTTTGAGCAGTGCCTCTAACCATACTATCATAAATAACCACACTAAAGAGGTATACTTGCTCAACTGTCTAACCATTTTCGGTGATATTTATAAAAAAAACAAAACTTTTTTTCCATGGCAAAACGCAACAACAAAAAAAGGCTAAAAATTCAGGAAAATTGCGCTTGCGCAACAATGTTTAATTTGAAAGCAACAAGAACGCAACAGAAGTTGCTAGTTCTGTTTTTTGTTTTTTGTCGCCACAGTTCTGGCGAAACACAGCACCAAAAACCATATTAACAAAAACATCCCGCCGGAAAAAACAACAACTCCAAAAGAGATAAGGTTTAGAACAAAAAGAAGCGCAACAGCTCCCTCGACCAACGAAAGCAACAAAACATAAAGCAAGACTCGCATTTTTCTCCACCCTTTTCTCTGTAAATACTGCGAAAAATGATCGTGGCTACCGATATAAAAAGGAATCCCTTTGTATGTTCTAATAACAACCAAGGTAGCAACCTCTAAAATGGGAATTCCCAAAATTATAGCCGGCGCAAAAAACCCCAAAGGCTGAAATTCGCCCCAATGGAAAAAAAATGGAACAGCAGCAAAAAAACCACCAATAAATAGGGAACCCGCGTCTCCTAAATAAATTTTTGCCGGAGGACGGTTGTATACAAAAAAACCAAAAACACCCCCTATAAATGAAGCCAATATAATAGCGATTGCCCATTGCTTAAAAATAACAGCCAAAACAAAAAAGCTAAAGGCTGCAGACGTTGCTGTTATTGCCACAAGCCCATCCATGACATCTATCAAATTAAATGCATTTATGACAAGAAGAATCCAAAAGGCAGAAAAAGCAACATTAAAAAAACTATGAAAAAAAACGGCCTTCAAGTGAAAACCACCCTTTATAAAGCACAGGGCAGCAATAAATTGGCCAAAAAATTTTTGGTACGGAGCCAATGTAATAAGGTCATCCACAAAGCCCAAAAAAAGTAGAAAAGTGATACCTATTATCAAAAAATTAAAACTACTCTCAAACGGACATGTCAAGGCCAAGGCGCTTATAAAACCCCAATAAACAGCTATCCCCCCCAGAGAAGGCGTAGCCTTTTCATGAAGCTTAATTTTTCCGTCTGGCAAATCAATAGCACCTATTTTTACTGCAAGACGACATAAAAAAGGAATTAGATAACACGAAACAAGAAACGAAAAGATAAAAGAGAATAAAAGCTTAATCGCAACAACACGCACAGACTCACCCTTTTGAAGCAAGAACAACTGTTACTTTTTAATCAAATATCGCGCCCTACTCTCTATCTTATTTTTCTGGAACCTCTATTACGCACTCCACGGTATCATCAACCTGCCAATCTGTAAAGTCCGAAATTAAAAATGCACATTCAAAACCTTTATGGACTTCTTTTACAATTTTCCTATCCCTTTGAAGGCTTTGTATTTTACCCCCACCAAGACGCTTTCCTCTGCGAAAAGCAACAACTTCGCCGTTGCCAGTAAATATGCCATCTTTAACATATACGCCCGCAATAACTCCCGACCCTTTTATGTCGAAAACCTTTCGAACAACAGCTTCCCCAATTTTTTTCTTGATCAATTTAACTTTTTTGCGCCTATCAAACAAAATCTCAAGCTCTTCTAGAAGCTTGTAAATAATTTCTGACAAAAGAATGGAAACGTTTTTCTTCCTAGCCAAAATAGATACGTTTTGGTCGGCCTTAACATGCAGCCCTAATATAGTTGCCCCAGTACCTGAAGCTAAAAGAATGTCGCTTTCATTTATAGCGCCAACACTCGCCTGAACAATATTCACGCAGCGCTCTTTGTCTTTGCTTATTAGCTTGTTTATAGACTCCAGGAGCGCCTCTTTAGTAGAATTTGTATCAGTCTTAACGATAAGAACAAGTTCTTCCTCTGTTCCAGCTTGGCGGCAATCGCTAGAGGCTTTACCGCTTAAAGAAGCAAAATCTTTCGCCTGTCGAAGCCCCTCTGAAGAAACAACCTCAAAAAGTGTACCAACCTCTGGAACTGCAGAAAATCCTGCAACAACAGCTGGTATTGACGGCCCAACAGAATCAACCCGCTCTCCACTAGAACTAACCAAAGAACTTACCTTGCCAAAAACCTTGCCACAAACAAAAAGATCGCCAACCCTAAGAACTCCATGCCGACCTATAACCGTTGCAACGGCTCCACGGCCCTTTTCTAGGCGACTCTCCAAAACGTAACCCTGTGCCTGGCGAGAATCATCAGCTTTGAGCTCAAGCAACTCAGCTTGTAGGGCTATAATCTCTAATAAATGGTCTACCCCCTCGCCTGTCTTCGCCGAGACAGGAACACAAACAATGTCTCCGCCCCACTCTTCCGGCAAAAGATCATATTGTGCTAGCTCTCTCTTTATAATTTCAATCTTTGAAGCCTCAGCCCTGTCGATTTTGTTAATCGCTACAACAATCGGAACTTTCGCGTCCTTGGCATACTTGATCGCCTCAACGGTTTGCGGCATAATGCCATCGTCGGCGGCAACAACAAGCACAACCAAATCTGCAACTCCAACACCGCGCGCCCGAATTCTAGAAAAGGCCTCGTGCCCTGGAGTATCTAAAAAAACAATATGGCCGTGATCTGTTTTCGCCTCATATGCACCAATGTGTTGCGTGATTCCACCTTTTTCTTTGGATACAGCACGAGTTTTTCTTATAAAATCTAAAAGCGTTGTTTTTCCATGATCAACATGCCCAACAACAACAACAACAGGAAGGCGAGAGTCGCTCCCCTCTTGAGGGCTAATAGCTTCCCCTAAAACAGCCTCCTTCTCTGCTGCGCTTTTTTTTGCAACCACCAGCTCATAATGCTTCGCCAAGCTTGCAACAACGTCTTTCGATAAGGCCTGATTTTTTGTGCTCACAACACCCTGTCGAAGCAGTGTCAAAATAACGCCTCCAGAGGGAACCCCTAAATAATCAGCAAACGCCGCAACAGTCATAGGACGAATAATAAAAGGGGGCTTTTCGGACCGCTTTTCTCCACCCTTCTTGCGATGCGCCACCGCAGTCGATTTTTTACCGATAGCATCACCTCTCTTCTGCAGCTCAGAGCGCACAAGAGCCTCTTGCTCATCTGTCAACGAAGACATATGCCCGGAGACAATTTCGCCACACCCATGAAGAACACCCAAAACCTCTTTGTTGGTAACGCCCAATTTTTCGGCTATTTCATAAACTCGCATTATCTATTTAAAATCTCCGTACTAACCCTTAACACAAAAAACTATTCTTCGTTTTTATCCTTGTTGTCGCTCTTATCATCTTTATCGTTGTTGTCGCTCTCATCGTCGGCATCATCACCACCAACAAAAACTCCTGAGCCAGAAACCGACTCTATAGAAGCAAGCGATATTGGAATTCCAACAAGCCGCGACGCCAATGCAATGTTTTGCCCCATTTTTCCTATGGCCAATGATCGCTGGTCCTTGTCGACCCAAACAACTGCGGCCCCATCGTCTTGAATCAGCACCCTATTTACCTCAGCAGGCTTTAGAGCGTCCCGAACCAAGTCCTCTCTCGATGACCCCTCGGAGATAACATCAATCTTTTCGCTTCCGATTTCTTTCAAAATAGGCTTTATTCTCGCCCCTCCAACACCAACACACGTCCCAACCGGGTCAATGTTAGCGTCGTTAGAAGAAACAACCATTTTTGCTTTATAGCCAGGAATCCGAACAACCTTTTTGATATCAATAAGGCGCTCAAAAACCTCTGGGACCTCAAGCTCAAACAGCTTCTTTAAAAATTCTGGTGAAGCCTGATCCAAAATCAGCTGACTGTCGTTTCTCGGCTCAAGCAAAACCTCCTTTAAAAGCGCCCTCATGTGCCCTCCAGCCACACAATTTACTCCGGGAGATGAAGCCGACCTCGGCATAAAGGCAAGCGCGTCTTGAATTTTAACAATAACACCATTGCGCTCACACTTGTGAATAACACCGTAAACAATCGAACCCTCTTTATCCTTAAATTTATTGCAAACCGCTTCGGCTTCGACAGCACGAATCATTCCAGCTATAATTTGTTTGGCTCTAAGAATTTCTATTCTGCCAATAGGAGAATCAAACGGCACCCAGACTTCGTCCCCAAGCTTAGCTTTTGGCTCTTCCGTATGCGCTTTCCTGAGGCCAATCTCGATTTCTACATCATCAACATGAGATACAACCGTCTTTTTGGCCATTACGCGAACTTCGTCACTTTTTTTCTCGTAGCTCACCTTCAAAGAAGCCTCTGGATAGCGCTTTTGGTAAGCTGCCATAATACCATCACAAATAATTTCGCTTAGAACTTCTCGGCTTAACCCGCGCTCTTCAACAAGCTCATCTATTACATCAGAAAGATTCACAGCACCCCTTGCTTTCCTAAAAAATCAAAAACCAACGGCCCTGGCTCACCTGGCTTGCGCCCTTCGCCTTGCTGGCCCGCCGACATACAACTGAATGTTTAGTGTACCATAAATTCTAGAAAAGAAAATCGCACAATAAAAACCACTCCCAAAAGAACGTGCTCTAATAAAAATGTCTGAATGTGCACCCACAATAATGCCATTGCTCTTTTTTCATGCACACTGAAAAGAAAATGGGGTTAAGGTTTTTAAAAGTTTTCCCAAAGAAACAGAAACGAAGTGTTATTGACACTAATTCCGGTTTTTGGGGTTTCCCCATTATTATACTCTTAGATAATATATTATATATATAATAATAATGGGCTAAGGGTATAATTGTCGATAACTTTGCTTTTGGCCTTTGGATAGTCGCTTTTGCTCGCCGCATCCTCTTGAAAAACGATTGTCGATAACCTGTCGATAACCTGTCGATAACTTGTCGATAACTTTTTGGCTGGAGCCCTGTTTTTCTTAAATGTGGCTGTCGGGAGGGGTATTCAGCGAGTCGAAGGGCTAAACGTTGGCCCAGAAGGGGAATGCGGCTTCATGAAAAAAGTTATCGACAGTCTGTCGACAGGTTATCGACAAGTTATCGACAAGTTATCGACAATTTTCTATATGAAAAGACATGCTTTTTGTTGTTTTCTATCTGGAATTTTCTATTGTCATCCATTGTGCCAGTTTTTATTTTCTGGTTGTCGGATGTGGCTTTTTGCGTACCTTGCACAAGGTGGCCAAAGGCCTTTATTTGTTTTTTATGTTTTGAGCTGCAAGCCTTAGGTCTTCAAATAGGTCGGGCATTTTTTTTGGATTACGCAGGATGTAGGCTGGGTGGAAGGTTGGTATTGTTACGATGTTGTTCCATTTGAATAATTTTCCGCGGGATTGTGTTATTTTTTTGTCATTGCCAAGGAGAGTTCTTGTAGAACATGAGCCGAGTGTGCAAATAACCTTAGGCCGAATAATTTTTATTTGTTTTTCAAGAAGCGGCAGACATTCGGCTATTTCGTTAGGGAGCGGTAGCCTGTTGTTTGGTGGGCGGCATTTTACGATATTGCCAATGAATATATCCCCTCTTTTTAGGTTTGCGGATTCTAGCAGTTCATCCAAGAGTTTGCCAGCTCTTCCGACGAATGGTTTTCCTTGAAGGTCCTCATTGCGCCCGGGCCCTTCTCCGATAAGCATCAGGTCTGCATCGGGATTTCCATCGCCAAACACAATGTTGTTTCTTTCTGCTTGTGCAAGTGGGCAGCGCTGGCAGTTTTTGTATTGAGTATAAATTTCTTCAAGAAGTTTTTGTTTATATTTTTTTTGATCCATGGCTTTAATTCTTTATATGTTTTGTTTCTGCATAGTGTACCCAAAAAAGAGCCTAGAGCAAGCTAGAGTTTTAGAATATTTTAGGTGGCTGGTGGCACAGCAGTTGTGCCACCAGTCGTTGTAGTCTTAGTATTCTCTGCTGTTTAGGAGTGTGCTAAGCATGTGAATCCAGCTTGTTTCATGTGCAAAAATAGTTCGCCTGTATGAGCTGTGAATGCGCCTTTCTGGGAAGTATATAGATATCCCTTGTGCGCGAGATAGTTTTTCTCCTGCGTGGTTTATTATTACAGCTTCTTTTATGAGACTTCTCCCCTTAGTTATAGTTTTTTTCAGGGCTGTTCTTGTTTTTTCGCCCTCTTTTTTGTTGGAAAATGTGCAGCGATCGACGTTTGAGTATAGGTTTGAATAAAAGTGGTCTAGGTCTATATAGCTTGGCTCGTCAAAGCTTGTGCAGAGTTTTCTGTTGCGACTTATGCTTATCGCTTTTGCGACGGTGTTAGCCTTTTGGTTAAACAGTGCGGAAAGAAGGTGTTGTGATGTTATATCAATGTTTTCAATTAGCGGACTAATCTTAGACAAGTCTATTGCAGCAAGAGTAAAGTCTGGGAAGAAGCCTTGATAAGTTTCTTCGTAGACATTAACGATATGTTTTACAAAGTCTTCTTTTGAAATATCGTGATCTTTGATTGGGCTAAGAACCTTTGCATAATTCCATCCTGCTCCAAGCTCTACTTCTTGTGAGCCGACCATTAATTCCGCATGTTTGTGCAAATAAGCCATAATTTCAATCATTGACATCAAGCAGGCGTCGAATGCAACGAAAGACAGCTTCTTGTTGTTGTTTTCTCGAATAATTTCTGTAAGCGCCATGTCTAGATCGTCGTTTGTCAAATAGTTTCCTGTTGAATCGTCAAAGCAAACTCCGCGCTCTTTTTCTTGTTGCATTTTTGATCCGATAAAATCAAGAAACCCTACAGAGCGATCAAGTTCAACCAAGTTTGTTGAGGTGTTAAAGCTAAACAGGTCAGATGGATTTATTCCGCGGTGTAATACAGGATCAATTACGCCGATTCCGTGGTTCCACAGGATAAGTCCAATTTTTTCTGCGGGATAGTTTTTTATTGCCCATGTGCAAAAATCAATTAGTGTTGATGGATCTCCGCTGTCTATTTTGTCGTCTGGAGTGCTGAGGCTTTTTGCTAAAATGAGATCGTCTTTTTCGATGATCATTCTATGTAAGGTCTTTTTGTGTTTTGATTGGCTCGTGTGTAGCTCAACGATAATGTTCATTTTGTCCGATGAGCCAATTCGCTTCATCTGCTTTATGTTGTAATATGCAAATGTATTGAGATCGTTGTCTGCTGCTATATAAACAAGAATGGTCCACTTCTTTTTTGGTGCCGCTTTTGTTTGTATGCCCCTGTGCTCTTCTAGTGTTTTTGTTATAAGTGAGTCTATGTCGAAAAATGTTGGGATATTATCATAAATTGCGCGTATATATGGAGGGTTTTGGAAGCTGAGTTTTTGCGAAATGCTTTTGGTTGCTTGGCTTTCTAGTGATTGAAGTTTTTTCTTGGCAAGTATAGCATTTCCGGCTGTTAGGACGCACAACAAAGCTGTGAAAGCTGTAATTTTTGCGTAAAGAAAAGGACACTCTTTTTTGTGTCTCATGCTTCTCCCTTTTTTTGTGGGTTAAAGAATAATAGTTAGCCTTTACCGATGGCTATGTCCAACGAAAAAACTTAGCCATGCAAGAGCACAAGATAGCGCAAAGCTCAATTGAAAGTCAAGAAAGAAGAGGGTTATGGGGTTGTATAGCAGCACGATTGTAGCTATTAGCGAAATGATATGAAATAGGTTTGTTTGAAGTCCGGTAAATGAATTGATTTTGCATATGATAAATACGCCAAAGGCGCGAAAAAAAGATATGCTTGTCCAGCTTAGACAAAAATATGAAACACATATTAGTATGAAAATTGTTTCTCTAATCCTCCATGGTATGGGGATTAGGTGTAGAAAAAATGACCACAATAATAAAAAAATAACCAGGTGGAGCCCTGAGCGCGCAAGGTAGTGGGATATCCCCCACAGAAGGAACGAACGTTTTATAGGGTTTGTGTATTTTGGGGCAGCGTGTTTGTAGCCTAAAAAAATGGATGCAAAAACAGAAAAAACAAATGGGGATATTTTTTGTTCTATTTTTTTTAAAATTGTGTTTTTTGTGTGCCATATATATCTGGATAGGGAGTGTGCTGGCTTGCCTGTGACTGATATATTTGCTTTTTTTGTAAAAACTGTTCCGTAAATATTTTCTTTCTCTAGGTAGCGGTTGAATGATTTGTTTCTGCTCTGTGAAAGTTGTGAATTTGTCAGGTGCACAAAATCTCCAACATCTACATTTGGGTTTTCCTGTGAAAAAAGTAGGATTTTTCTACTGACGTTTATGTTTTCTCCAGATGTCTGAATGGTTGATGTTTCTATAAGGGTTTTGTACTTAAATTGTTTGTGCGGGTCTTTATTTACATCTTTTATGACCCCATATATTTTTTGAACTTTTTTCCCTGAAAACAGCTCTTGAAAGTTTTTAAAGCCTTGATCTTGTATTGAATAGGCCAATCCGCCTGCAATAAACGAGGCTAAAAATAAAATAAAACATGTTTTACAGTTTTGGTTTGATAGCACAAATGCCAGCATGGCCAATACGGAAAGCGATATTGTCAGACAGCCTGTATAAGATGTTGTCCAGATACCGAAAGCCACAAAAATGGCGATGGCAAAAAACGGTGGGATATTTCCGCTTAGGAGGTGTAAGAGTGGTTGCTCGCTGTGTTTTGTAGGATTCATAATAATTAGTCTAACACAGACATTTTTTTTGTTTACATTGAGATTGTTGTGTGTTATAAGTTTTCGTTAGGAAAGAGTGCCAACGATTGCCCAAGATCGTTATTTACAAAGGGGAGTGTTATGAAGTACTCTGTTTTTTTTAGTCTTTTCTTTATGCTTTTTGCTGGCTTTTCTTTTTATCCTAAAGAATATACTTTTTCATTTGTTATTCCGAAAAAAAAGAATCTGGCGCATTGTGCTATGGGTTTACAAAATAAGCTTTTGTCGTCGTCCCCAGATTTTTTGGTTGATGGAAAAACGTTTCAAAAAGACTCTTATTCTTTTGTTCCAAGCAAGGCGGAGCCGGTTTTCGATATAGTAAGTTCATTTTTTGAGGGAATTCTTGCTGGGTGTAAACATATTGCGCATGTTGTTTTGCATCCAGATGAAACAATAGCGGGAATTGCTAGGTTGTTAGGCGGTTCTATTTTAGTTTTTTTCAGAATTGTTGCCGGAACGGATACGGATTGTTGGGGAGAGCGATCAGTTAGTCGGCTTGAGACAAATACAAAAGCTTATGCAAAATTTATTATGACCCACGTTTTAGCCGCCTGGGGGGCTCTCAGTCAACTTAGAGCGAGAGACCTTGTTAAGCATTCGATTGCGTTGTTAGTCGAATTTTATATTACAGGAAAAATTTTGAGCGCGGCTGAAGAGTTTGCGTATATAGTTCGAATGAGAAAAATTATACAAAGCGAGCGAGCTCTTACACCTGTTGGAGTTGCTGTTCGCTCTGGGCACTCCTCCTTCTCGCATGCAACAGAAGTTGCGAAATTTTTTGCGAATCACGGGAGAAATGCTATGCATGCTGCTTTGCGCTCCTCTGGTTTTTCAGCGGGTTATTATCCAATTGTAAGAGCTTCGTTGCCCGTTGAATATACCTTGGCGGAGTCGCCGCTGAGAACGCAGTACAATATTGTAATAAGGCGAAGTCTCAGATTTATGCCCAAAAGGTTGCCTGCTTCAGCATAATTTAAGTTAGTGTGTTGTGCTTTTCTTTATGGATTCATGGTTAGATTTTCTTAAATATTCTGAAAAGCTAAACATATTTTCCCATGACCTTGGAGGGTCGATATACATTCCCAAATTTATTAAGTTTTTTGAAACAGGAAGGTCAGCATTGGATCTTATAGGAACAAAATGCTCAAGATAAAATCGAATACTATTTCGCAATTTACTTAGTGCTGCGTATAGGTCGTGTTCTTGATATGTGGTTTCCGCCGACTTTGCATTAGCAAAAATAAGTTCGGATGTTTGAGCCACGGATTGTATTTTTACTATATTATGCTTTTGGTCGTTCCTTAGCTCGTTTAAAGCATTATTTTTGGCGCTTTCCAATGACTCCAGCTCTTTTGGTTGATTTCCCTCGACTGACTCAAGCTTTTTTTGTATAGAATACAGAATGTCCTTCCTTTGCTTGATAAGTATATCTAGCTTATTGGTGTATTTGTTTTTGTGTTCACTATTATCTATGTGCTCGCTGTCATTGCACAGTTTTTTAAAGTGAGACAAGTTCTCTTCTATCTGTTTATCAATTACATTGAGTTTTGGTATGATGGTTTTTTTTTCTTGTTTTATTTCATCGGAATATTTTTTTTGGTAATACAAAAATTCTCGAGCGATCGCTTCGTACAGATTTTCTAATTTTACCTTGTCAATTGATGCAAGAACCCTTTTCTTGCTTGAAGCATAACTTTTAAGTCTTTGCTCACCAAGATTGCCAACACTCGCTTCTTCGCTCAAAATAACAGCTTCTGTCAGTCGTTTTATCTCGCTTGCCATTTTTTTAACTTCTACAGAGCTTTTACCAGAGGCCCTACAAAAAAATGCAAGGAACAAAAGGATTGGAATATATTTTCTCATTGCTTTTCCTCTGGTTAATCCCAGTGATTGTCGTCCCATTTTTTATATGTTTTTACTAGTTTTTGATTCCTTCGGCCGTTTTTTGCTTTATCTTGGAAGTATTCTTTTTTAAGAAGGTTTTTCTTTGCTAATTTTTTCCGGCGGATATTTTTAAAGTTATTTAAATCTTTGTAAACCTCTTTGTCAACTTTTGAGTTTGCCATTATTATTCTCCTTTTTTGGTGAAAATAAAAACTACTATTTTTTTTCTCTATTTTAATCATAACGAATGTTTTATATAAAACGCAATGGTTTTTGGGTTGTCGTTTTTTGTTTGCACTCTGTACAATAACTTAAAATTAAGTACCATAAAAACCAATATAATTATAAGTTTTTGAAATTACTTGAAAGTGTTGCAATATGACGAAGCAGAAGAATGTTTTTACATATACGTTGAAAAATGGCCTTAATGTTTTAATTCGCCCATCCCACCATGTGCCAAAAGTTTCAGTTCAGCTTTGGTATAACGTTGGGTCAAAAGACGAAAAATCTGGGGAAAAAGGCTTAGCTCATCTTATTGAACACATGATTTTTAAAGGCACAGAAAAATTATCTGAGTCTGACATCAACATGATTACGCATAAGCTTTCTGGCTCTTGCAATGCTTTTACTTCATATGACTATACAGGGTATTTGTTTAATTTTCCTAGTCACCATTGGCATGAGGCCTTGCCAATTATGTCAGATTGCATGAAAAATTGTACGTTTAAAGAAGAGCTTTTGAATTCGGAGTTAAAGGCCGTAATTCAAGAGTTAAAAATGTATAAAGACAGCTTTAGTTCATGTTTGGTAGAAGAGTTAGTAACTCAAGCTTTTCCTGGTCATCCATATCAAAGTCCTATAATTGGATATAAACATGACCTGTTTAATGTGACGAGAGAAGATTTATTACGTTTTTATCAAAAACACTATATTCCAAACAACGCAACGCTTATTATTGTTGGAGATGTTGACCCGTCAGAGGCAATTAAAGAGGTCGAAAAAAACTTTTCAAAAATTGAATCTAACTTTGATTATAAAAAGGATAAGTTTTACATAAAAAAAGATCTGGCGGCTCGTTCTGTTTCTTTATTTAGGGATATAAAACAATCATCGTGTATGTTTCTTTTTTCTGTCCCTGGTGCAAAAGAGGGGTGCGATTATGCACTAGACACCCTTTGCTCTGTTTTGGGCTCAGGAAAAAGCTCTCGTTTGTATAAAAAACTTGTTGATGATCATGGGCTTGCTGTCAGTGTTTCATCTTTTGTTTACGACCTTTTTGATGGAGGGCTTTTCTTTATTTGTGTTCAGCCAAAGGATGATAAGAGTTTCGAAAAAATTAGAAAAATAATTTTTGAAGAAATATCTGATATTGTAAAAAATAAATTTAAAAAAGATGAGCTTGATCGTGCTGCAAGGCAGGCCAAAAATAGTTTGATTACAATGCTAGAAAACAATCAACAACAGGCTTATCTTATTGGAAAGTTTTATTTAGCAACTGGTGATCCAGAATACCTGTTTACATATTTAGATCAGACAATTGAAAGCGCTGGAGAGCAGGCTCATAAGATTGTTAAAGATAATTTTTTGCCATCTATTATGCTGAGCGGGCAGGTTTTACCGCTTGTGGATAATGACAAAGATTATCAACTAAGTGTCCAGGCCCTTTCTGATGAGCAAGATAAGACAATTCTTTCTAGAAAAACAAGGGAGTCTGGGGTAGAAAAGGGAGTTAGGGTTGATAAAATTAATATACAGAAGCCAAAGCCATTTAAGTTTCCTAAGGCTGAGAAGTTTGTCATGGACAATGGGCTTACGGTTTTACATTATCATAATCCAAATATTCCTCAGGTTTTTATGAGTTTGGATCTTGAGGCTAAGCATTTTTTTGATCCGAATGAACAGCAAGGGCTGTATAATTTTATGACAAAAATGATTGGAGAGGGGACTAAAAAGTATCCTGGCAAAAAGCTTTCAGAGGCTGTAGAAGGTCGAGGGATGACCTTGAATGTTGTCCCGGGATATTTTGCATTAAACATGCTAAAAGAAGATTTTGGAGCAGGCCTTGATATCTTTAGTGACATTGTATCTGCAGCGGAATTTTCAAAAAAACAGCTACAAAAAATACAGCTTAATGTTTTGACGGAGATTAAAAGTTTTTGGGATAATCCATCGTATTTTTCCGGGTTATTGCTAAAAGAGATGGTTTACAAAAAACATCCTTACAGTAAAGACTATTTTGGGTCAAAAGATGTTATAAAAAAAATAACTCAAAAAGACTTATTTGAGTTTTATGGAAAAGTTATTTCACCTCAAGACTCTATTTTGTCCGTTGTTGGTGATCTCTCTGGAAATGACATTGAAGCTGAAATTAGAAAGGCCTTTGGCTCTTGGTCCGGTCCTGAGGTTTTAGATCCGTTTTTTCCTGTTCTTACAAAAACACAAAACAAAGAAAAACTTTATAAAATTTCGCGAGATCAAGTTGTGCTCGCATTTGCTGGGTTGTCTGTTGAAATGAAAGATCCTGATTTTGACAAGCTTCTTGTTTTTGATCAAATTTTTGGTGGCGGAGCTCTTGGCTCCATGAGTTCTCGCTTGTTTCAAATAAGAGAAGAGACTGGCTTATTTTATGGTATTTCTGGGTCTCTTTTGGCTTTATCTGACAAGCAACCAGGAATGGCTATTGTTAAAACTCTTGTATCTTTGGATCGTCTAAAAGAGGCAGAAGAAGTAATTACAAAGACAATTAACACGGCAGCAGACAATGTTGCGCCAAATGAATTTGAGCAGGCGCAAAATGCCCTGGCTTTAAGCCTTATTGGTAACTTTGAGTCAAACAGAATGATTGCAGCATCATTTTCTTATTTAGAGCGTTATGGTTTCCCAAAAGACTTTTTTGATAACAGAGCGCAAAATCTAAGAAAGATTACGTGTGAGCAGATGCAGGAAGCGGCGAAAAAAATACTTGATACAAATAACATGTGTGTTTTGAAGGTCGGAAGAGTTTGATAGGTTAAAATTTATATGAAAACTTTGAAAATTAAATTATTAATATTTTTAAGTTTATCGTTTGGGGTTTTGTTTTGTAAGCAAGAAGTAAAAAACATTGTTCATAAAAAGGTTTTGGACAACGGGCTAACGATTCTTGTTTATTCCGCTAAGCATTTTCCAAAAGTTACTTTGCAAATGTGGTATAACGTTGGCGCAAGGGATGAGGTAGATGGCAAAAGAGGAATCGCTCATTTTACTGAGCATTTAGTTGGGAGCGGAACAAAAGAAATGTTGTCAGCGGCCGATGTTTCAGCTTTAGCAGGGCGGCTTTCTGGTTGTGAAAATGCTTTCACATCGCATGACTATACCACCTACAGTTTCTCTGTTCCAAGTTGTCACTGGAAAGAAACGTTGCCAATTTTTTCTGATTGCATGGAAAATTGTTTATTTTCTCAGGATGTTATGACCTCTGAATTGAATGCGGTCATACAAGAATTGAAAATGAAAAAAAATAACCCCGCCACTGCTATTGTGTGGGGTTTAAGTTCGGCCACGCTTTCTGGGACTTGCTATGCGCATTCTCTGATTGGATATAAGGACGACCTGATTAACATGAAGCGCGAAGATATTCAAGAATTTTATGACCAGTTTTATGCACCAAATAACGCAACGCTTGTTGTTGTTGGCGATGTCTGTGTCGACGATGTTTTTGATTGTGCATGCGAGGAGTTTTCGAGTCTTTCGGCAAAAACAGGCCTTGAAAGGGGTCTGTTTTTTAACAAGGAGGAAAAAGAGATTTCTTCCCGTTCGCTAATGCTTTATAGAGACGTGAAAAGGCCTTTAGTGGGATGCTCTTTTATTGTTTCTCTGGATTCTTGTAGGGATGACTTTGCTATTGATGCATTAGGCAAAATATTGACAGACGGTAAGGGGTCAAGGCTATACAAAAAACTTGTTAGCGAACTCAGCCTTGTTTCAAGCGTTAGTTTTTTCTCCTGGGGTAATTTTGGGGCTCCTGTTGCGTTTATATTTTTTGAGCCTCATGATGAAAATGATATAGAAAAAATTTTCGTAATTATTCAAGAAGAACTTAACAAAATTGCAGAAAATGGACTTAGTGCTGACGAAGCTCTAAGAATAAAAAGCCAGTCTAAGATAGATTTTTTTTCTGCTTGTGAAGATGATTTTGGTCTTGCGGTAGAAATAGGCCGTTCTTTCTTGTGTTTTGGCAGAGAGAACCATGTGTTTGAAAAGTTTAACTATGATGCAGAACTTCTATGTGGCAATATAAAAAATCTTGTTAAAGAAAACTTTAGAAAAACTTGTATGAATAAAGGGGTGGTGCTTCCTTTGCCGGATGATGAAAAGAGCCGGTGGTTAAGAATGCAAGACGAGACAGACACGGCGGATGCAAAGCGCTTGGAGGGAATAGAAAAAAATAACAAAATTTCTTTGCCAAAATACGCTTTAACCGTAAAGCCAAAGAGGCCTGAAAGCTACAGTTTTCCTCGTGCTGAAACATTTTATTTAGAAAATGGTATGAAGATTTTGTATAACAATAGCAATGATCTGCCAAAAGTTTGTGTTTTTCTTTGTTTAAAGGCGGAATGGTTTTTCGATTCAGAGAGTCTTCCTGGAATTTATAGCTTTTTGTCGGAGATGTTGCTTGAGGGTACAAAAAATTATACATCAACAAACTTGGCTAGAGAGCTTGAAATTCGTGGTATATCACTAAGCATTTCTCCTGGGTCAATATCATTAGAATGTCTGAAAGAGGACTTAGAGTTTTCTCTTGAAATAATAGAAGAGATTCTATCAAGGTCTTTGTTTGATGATGATTGCATAGAAACAATAAGAAAAAAGATGCTTACAGGCTTAAAGGCTTTTTTGGACTCACCATCTAGGGTTGCGTATAGTATGGCCTTTAAGCATATCTATGGTAAACACCCTTATGGAAAAAATATTTTTGGAACAAAAGAATCCATAGAAAAAATAAACAAAAAAGATCTAATAAGTTTTTACAAAAAATATATAACCCCTGATGGTGCTAAATGTGCAATTGTTGGAGATCTTGATGGTATTAATCTGGAAAAGATTGTTATAAAAACAATTGGAAAATGGTCTGGTCCAAAGGTTGATAATATTGATTTTCCAAAAATAGAAAATATTCCTACAAAAAATATAGATTGTCATATGAATGTTGACCAAGTAGATCTTGTTTTTGTTGGTCCTTCTGTATCAAGGGAACATTCAGATTTTTACAAGTTATTTCTGTTTAATTACATATTCTCGGGAGGCCTTGCATCAAAGCTTTACCAGCTAAGGAGGGAGTCGGGGCTTTTTTATGTTGTTCACGGGGATTCTTTGATAATGTCTGACAAAGAACCTGGAGTTGTTACAATTTATACCCAAGTTTCAAAGAGTCGGATGGAAGAAGCCGAACAGTCGATAAAGGAGTTAGTTAGAGGTGTTGCGGATACAATAACGCAGCAAGAGCTAGATGATGCCAGAAACCAGGTTATTTTTAGTTTGCCGAGCTATTATTCGACAATTACCAGTACTGCAAAATCCTTTTTGCGTATTGATAAGTTTGATTTTTCGTCGGATTATCACAATTTTTTACCTCAAAAGCTTTTTAAAATAAGCCTGGTTGATGTTAAGAACGCTGTGAAAAGATGGATTGGAGCTGGCGCCTTAAGTTTAATACGGGTAGGAAGAGTATAGATAAAAAATGATTTTTTTTCCTTGAAAAATTCTGGAATCGGGCATAGAGTCTATAAAAATTAGTTGGCGAATTTGTGTAACAATTTTTAAATATTACGAAAGGAGTGACCACGTGCTTTTGAAAGTATTGATATTTTAACTGTTTGGTTTTAGGAATTAAGAAAGGGTAAGGAAATGGAAACCTTTAAGCTTGTCAAAAATGATGATGGTCGTTATCAACAAATCTCTGATGAAAAAAATGAAATTCTCGATATAATAAGTGCTGTGTTGGAAGATGGCGGAATAGACTTCGACTTTGTATTCGACTGGCTACATAACACTAGATTTTCTACGCTTTATAGTAATAGTTGTGCTTTTGTAAAAGTTGGAGCCGACAAAGTGGTTGTAACAAGCCAACAGTTGTCATCTGGCGCGATGTCACCTTATTTTGAGGTGTCAACGTCAAAGCTTTTAGACCTGATAGATCAGTGGAAAAAAATTTACGAAGAAAAGCCGGATGAGATAGTTGTTTCCAATTTGGGTGGTGACATACATTTAGAGTATACGTATTAACGACAGTTACATTTTTGATATTAATTCTACCAAGGAGTTTTACATGAGAAAGTTCTTATTAGGGGTATTAGCAATTGGGCTTTTGGTCGGCGTTTCTAGCTGCAAACGGGGTAAAAGAAAAAGCATTTGTAAAAGCTGTAAAAAAGACTCAGCCGCAAAGTTTATTCCAGAAGAAGTAAAGCCCGTAAAGCGTATTGCGAAAAAAAGAAAAAAACACACAACGCGCGATGACGACTATATAACTCTGCGCGACGAAGAAGAAAGAATAGATAATATTTTTGGCGCAAAGTTCTAACCGAAAAACCTATCATAAAACAAAAGGCTCTGTTTATATCAGGGCCTTTTGTTTTGCTCAAAATTATTTTGTAATACCTATAAAGTAGGGCAAATGAAGACCGTTATGTTTCTTCCGTGGTTTATTCCCTCGACAATAG
The DNA here is from genome assembly GCA_018647505.1 of bacterium. GTDB lineage: Bacteria > Babelota > Babeliae > Babelales > JABGSX01 > JABGSX01. Next base: position 43,107 of record JABGSX010000027.1, read on the forward strand.
CAATCTTCTTGTTTGATGTTATTAGATTTTTGCACACTGTGGTTTTGGACTGCTCTGTTGTATTTTGTGAGATCTGTTCTAAAAATCCAACATTAACATCAAGCCCTATTAAGTTTTTTTCTTTTAGGTCTGGCATTATTTCTAGCTCAAGGTATTGTTCGTTTGAGTTTCCAGAAATAAACAGGGAAACTTTTTGTTTGTCTGTAGTTGTAAAAAATGGATGAGAAATCAATGAGCAGGCTTCAGAAGAGCTTACAAATTTTAGTATGTCTATAATTGAGTTTTGTGTTTTTGAAAGGCTAGCGAGCTCTTGGCCCTTAGCCTCCTCAATAACCAGAACCTCAAGTTCAATTTGTTTTCCATTGTTGTTTGTTAGAGCTCCTATGCTTTGTTTTGTTTGTGCAGGTTGTGTGATACAGAGTACAGTAAAAAAAATAAAAACAATTTTTTTCATAAAGAACCTTATTTGTTGTTATAAGCCTGTCTTAAAGTATGTGCAGGTATTTTAGACATTTTGTTGCAAAAAGGCAAGCCGGCTGGCTCAATTGGGCTGTGTTGTTAAGATCGCTTCAAATGAGTTGTAAAAATCAAAAACTGTGTCTGCAATTTGTGGTGTTTTTTCGAACATAGAAAACGCGTTTTCTATGTTTTTTGTTGGGTTGATCTGCTTATGTGTCTCTGGAAAAATTATTTTTGAGAAAACAGATAGCGATTTAGGGGATGGCTTTTTGCTTGAGTATAATTTTAAAATGTTATGCCATTCATAAATATATTTTTCCTCTATTCCAAAACATTTTTCTTGTGGCAGAATTGTGTCAAAGTACCCCGATATTTCCTTCCAGCTCTGTGCTTTGTCGTACAAGAGCATATCTTCGTAGTTATTCATTAGCGTTCGTGCTCGTGTAATATCAGGAAGCTGGTCATAAACTCTGGCTGATTTGCGATAAGCTTTACTTAGAATATCTACAAGAGAGTGGAACAATAGCCCAGCCTGAAAAGAATCGTTCTCCTTTTTTACCATATCCCATGTGACAGAGCCAGAATGAGTTTCGTTTTTTTCTATCGGTACCAAAAATCGGATGTCTGGAAAACTAGTGCCAAGAATAAACTTTTTGGTATTAATCTTTGGGATAAGCTGTATAACTTTTAGGGCAAACACAATGTGTGTTAGTGGGGCTGGCATAAACAAATCTTTGTTAGTTTTTTCTTAAATTCTTTTTTATGTAAGTTTTTCCATGCTTCAAAATCGTAGAGAGGTGCGATGTCATTTTTAAAGTATTGAGCTATTTTTTCAGATGAGTACCCGCCAATGGTAATTGCTATCGTACCACCATCAAGCCCAGTAAAAAAGAGCTTATAAGCACAAACAAGTAGGCCAATTCTTTTTGTCCATTTTCCTACCCATTCTAACGGGGAGAAGACTTTTCTAATTACCTGCAATTTAAATATTCTTTTTGTCATGTCTGCTGCATCTGCTGTTGTGCAGGCCTGCTCATTATCCGCGGTTGTGTTAGTTTGTTTGTTTGGAAAAAGAGCTGTAAAGATTGCTATGCTTGCTACAAACATAAAAATTACTTTTTTAGTTTTCATATGGGTGATCCTTCAGGGTTGTATTTAAAACTTTTACAGAAAGCAGAATCAGTTTTATTGTGGTTGGCATAAACAAATCTTTGTTAGTTTTTTTTCAAATTCTTTTTTGTGTAAGTGTTTCCACGCTTCAATATCATAAAGAGGGACTATCTCATTTTTTAAGAATTTTGCAGCTTTTTCAGCGAAATATCCCATGAGTGTCACTGCTATAAGAACGCCCTCTGCCCCAAAACGAAAGTCATCGAAAGTTTGTTTTGGGAAAAAATCACACTGCAGTCCTGTTATGAGCGAGTCAGGTGTTGTAACTGGACGCAAATTAAACAATCGTGATACAAGAAAAATAGGCGCTATTCTTTTTGCCCATTTTCCCGCCCATTCTATCGGAGAAAACACCTTTCTAATTACTTGCAGCTTAAATATTCTTTTTTCCATCTTTGCTTCATCTGCCACCGTGTCTACTTGTTCACCTGGAAGGAGTGTTGTAGAGATAGTAATACACGCTACAACCATAAAAAACATTTGTCTGATTTTCATATGGGTTATCCTTATGAAAGATGCTTATAAAGCAGTTTTGTGAGAATTTTTGGATTTCCCTTGCCTTTTGTTTTTTGCATGGCTTGTCCAACAAAAAACCCAAAAATATTTGTTTTACCTGATTTATATTGTTCAACCTGTCGTTGATTGTTTTTTAGAATATCTAAAACAATCTTTTCAAGGTCGTCTTCTGATCCAATTTGCTCTAGGCCAAGTTCTTTTACTAGTTCGGACGGCGTTTTGCCGCTTTGTGCCGCTTGTGTAAAAATTTCTTGTGCGCCCCTGTTGTTAATTTTTTCATTTTCTAGCATTTGTGCAATTTCTGCCAAATGGATTGGCTGAATTTTGAATTGGTTTATAGTTATTTTGTTTTCTTTTAAAAATCCAATAACATCACGTAAGATCAGATTTACAACATGTTTACTCTTGTTGTGTTTTGCGGCTTCTTCAAAGTATTTGGCCAGACCAAGATCGCCAACTAAGATTTCGGCTTCGTATTCTGACAAGTTAAAACGTGATTGATAGCGCTCAAGCTTTTCAATTGGCATTTCTGGCAAGTGGCTTTTTATTCGCTTAATCCAATCTTTGTTTATTTCAAGAAGTGGCAAGTCCGGTTCTTGAAAATATCTATAATCAGCCGCCTCTTCTTTTGACCTTAGGGAAACACTTTTTTTGTTTTTTGTGTCCCATGTTAAAGTCTGTTGCTCAATTTTTTCTCCGCGCTTAAGAGTCTCTATTTGGCGTTCAATTTCATATTCAACAGCATCGCAAATGAATTTAAACGAATTTATATTTTTCAACTCACAACGAGTTCCAAGCTCTTGAGAATCTTTTTTTCGCACAGAAATATTAGTGTCGGCCCTAAAAGCTCCCTCTTCCATGTTGCCAGACCCTATTCCTAGATATTGCACAATCGAGTGTACCATTTTCAGGTACGCACGTGCTTCGTATGTGCTTGCAATGTCTGGATAGCTTACAATTTCTATCAATGGAGAGCCTGTTCTATTTAAATCAACAAAGCTTTCGTTGCTAATTTTAGAGTGTATGTTTTTTCCTGCGTCCTCTTCCATGTGAACTCTTACAAGACGTATCTTTTTAATTGTTCCATCTTCTTTTTTTATTGGAATAAAGCCTTCCTGGCAAATAGGGATATCAGATTGAGAAATTTGATAATTTTTTGGAAGGTCAGGATAAAAGTAGTGCTTTCTTGCAAAAGAGCAGGATGGATTGATTTTGCTATTGGTCGCTAGCCCCATCAAAATAGCATTGTTTACAACGGCTTTATTAAGGATCGGTAAAACTCCTGGGTATCCTGAACATATCTGACAAATGTTTTTATTTGGCTCTTTTGCCATTCCATTTACACAAGAGCAAAAAATTTTGCTTTTTGTAGAAAGTTGTACGTGAACCTCAATTCCTATGTTTACGGCGTAATCAGGATATTTTTCTATAATCGAATTTGTTTTTGACATGGTATATACCTTATGGCCTTGCTTGTAAGCAAAGTTTCTATAAGTCGGGCGAGCATCGTTATTTTTACTTTTGTTCTAACATAAACTGATCAATTGGCATATTGTCTACGCTTAAAAACGTGATTGTGCAGGTAAAGAGCTTTTCTAGCTCTAAGATTGAATTATACTCAATATTTGTTATGTGATCAAAGTTTCTTGGATTAACACCAACGGTTATATTCTTTTTAGGGTCGTCGTTTGTGTTAAGAATGTCCTTAACCTTGCTTAAAATAGTATGGCTTTGGGTTGTGATTGATTTTACAAAGCCAAATCCGTTGCAGCATGAGCAGTTTTCTGTCAATTGTTGAATTAAAGTTTTTCCGGATCGCTTTCTGGTCATTTGTAGTAGGCCAAACTCTGAAACCTTAAGCACCACAGACTGAAACTTGTCATGCTCTTTTAGCATTTTTTCGAACGTTTTATAAAGTTTCTGTCTATTGGCATGGGCCATCATGTCTATAAAGTCGATAACAATGAGGCCGCCGATGTTTCGTAGTTTTAATTGCCTAACAATTTCTTCTGCGGCGTCAAGATTGGTTTTTAATATTGTATCTTCCATTGTTGTTTTTCCGGTGTATCTTCCGGTGTTAACATCTATAACTGTCATTGCTTCTGCGGTCTCTATAATTATTGATCCGCCAGATTTTAAAATAACTTTTTTTTCAAGACTATCTTCAATCTGTTGGGTAATATTATATTCAGAAAAAATATTAGGAGGCTCTTGAAAATATGTAATTTTATTGCTGTATTCTGGTGCGATATTTTTTATAAATTTGTATAGCTTTTTCTGTGACTCTTTGTTGTTAACAATTATTTGCTCAACAGTATCGTCTAGATGGTCTCTGACAACCTGAAATGATAGATCTAAATCTTCGTGAAGCTTTTCTCCGGCCTCGGCTGTTTCAAACTTCTTTTTGATTGTGTTCCATGTTTTTACCAGATATTTTAGATCCTGAGCAATCTCTGATGATGATTGTCCTTCTGCGCTTGTTCGTATTATTGCGCCCATTCCTTCTGGCAGACACTTTAGTGTTATTTCCTTTAATCGGTCTCGTTCTTCACGCTCTTCAATTTTTTTAGAAACGCCTATTCGTGGTATATTGGGCATCAAAACTGCAAATCTTCCTGGAAGCGTAAAGCATGTTGTTAATTTTGCCCCTTTTTCATAAACAGGCTCTTTGTTGACCTGGACCAAAACAGCCTCTCCCTCTTTTAGAATTTTGCCCATTTCCATTGTGTGGCGAATTTTTCTTGGGGAGACCTTTGTTTTAATTTCCTCCATTGGAGTGGCCTTGCTCATACGCTCTATGGCCAGTTCGCGGTCAATTTCTGAGATGTGTAAAAAGCCTGCTTTTACTTGTCCAATTTCGACAAAAGCGGTTTGTATTCCTGGCAACACAGTTGTTACTATTCCGCGAAAAAAACACCTTTCAAGAGGTCTTGAGGTGTGTGATTCAAAATATAAATTTTGCAACGATCCGTTGCGTGTAATTGCAACCTTCGTTTGCCAAGGGTTGTCACTTATTAAAATTTTTTTCATGTTTTCCCCATTTTAAATTGTGCCTCTAAAAGCACGTGTATAAAGTTATGATGTTACCATTATACATAAGATTATGCCCAAATAATAGAAATAAATATTAAAAGCGGCGACGTCTTGGCTGTGTAGATGCATACGAATTCTAAGTGTCGCTCGTTCTGCTTGTATTCTGAAAAATTCTATGGTAGTTTTTCAGCAAATTGTTATTTGCTCTTTTGTAGGAAGGGAGATTATGTTTCACAAGAGGTTTATCATTTCACTGCTTTTTCTTGTTCCGTTTCTTTTGGTGTTAACTTGTTGCAAAAAGAAAGCAAAGTCGGAAAAACCAATAAAAATTCAACAACGCTCTGTGGGCAAAGGTAAAAGGTCTAGCAGCCGCGATATAACAAGTTTTTTTGACGAAGACTTGGGAGAGTTTTTCTTGGATGATGATACTCGTGATTTAAGAAAAGATGTTAAAAAATCCGACACAATAATTCTAAATGATGGAGAAGGTCCATCATTTGATTTGACAGGAGAAAATGCGCTGGGCCAACCAGAAGACGATGAGTTGTTCTGGGAAGATAGGCCTGAGGATGGGGAAGATTTTGAGCCCATTTACTATAACTTTGACAAGCATGACATTCGAGCTGACCAGCGAGAAACACACAAAAGAAATATAGAGCGAGCAAAAAAAGTTTCAAAAAAAAGAAAAAAAATAGTGGTTGAAGGGCACGCATGTAGCTCTGCGGGTTCAGAAACATATAATTTATTAAAATCACAGGACAGGACAAAAACGGTTGGAAGAGATCTTGGTGATGAGGGTGTTGAATACACAGCTGTTGGAAGAGGAACATCAATGCCGAAGGTTAGTGGAGATCGCGACCAACAAGCACCAAATAGAAGAACGGAAATGTTTGCAATTTCTACATAAAACTTATTTGTTGCTTTTGCTAAAAAGAGATTGTTGGAGCATGTTATAAGCCTCCGCATGAAATTAAATTAAAAACGGCAAATGTTACAAATAAAAAGAGACCGAATAATTATTCGGTCTCTTTTTATTTGTGCTTTTTAGATTTATTAAGCGTGAATTACCCTTCAATAGGTATAATTTTTTCTTGAATAACTTTCTTACCGGGTGAGAGATTTTGGTAAAACCCAATGGTTTCAAGATTTGGATTTTTTACTTTTTCAAGAACTTCTCGTATGTAATCAGGTATATCAGTGCCACCATCTAGTTTAATTTCGTTCATTGGAATATTCGTAATTTTGGCAATAGGTTTTGTAAAGTACGCACTTATTGTTGTGTAGCCGGTGCTTCCACTAATTTGGTGACCAATGGCGATCAAAGGGTTTTTGTTAAATTTTGGATTAGGATTAAATTTTGGATGGTAAACCTCTACCGTGTCAGATTTCCAAGGTGCGAATGTTATGGTGTAGTTGAATAATTTTTTGTTTGCAACGTACTTTGCCAATTCTTCCTCTGTTGCGGGAGTATTAGCCTTGTGCCCGTCAAAATCTTTTTCAAAAACATATGTCATTGTCACTGGCGTACCTGGAACTGTCAAGTTGCGAGGTATACTTAAGACACCGACCGCTGTACCATTGACTGTAGTAAGAGGACTTGTAATAACAGATCCTCCAAGGTACTGTCCAGGATTAATATGTGCTGGGTTTTCCCCTGCTAGGGTAGTTTGGTCTAGGCTTACAGTCCCTTTACAGGCTGTTCCTGCAATAAATAAAACAGACAATAATAAAAATTTAGTTTTCATGAGCTTCTCCTTTTTTAAAGCCATTAAACAATTAAGATACTACCTACAATGTTATCAGAAAATTGTTACAAATAGCAATAGATTGAAAGGGGAAGTTTGTAGTTTTGTTTTTTTTATTTTCCAACGCAGAAGTTTTCAAAAATTAAGTCGAGATTCTTTTTTTCTATAGTTCTTCCAGAAAGCTCGGTTAGGCTTTCAAGGGCTAGGCGTAAGTGAAGAGAAAGTAGCTCATGCCCTGTTTTTTTTGTGAGCATTTGTTTGATTTTTTTAACTTCTTGCTCGAGTTTGAGCAGCAAATTAAATTGTCGTTGGTTTATTAAAAATGGTAGCTCTAGTGATCCAAGAAGCTTTGCTACTTTTTTTTCTACTGCTCTTTCAATAGCCTCGATTCCAGCTTTGTTTTTTGTAGATATTTTTAATATAGGTTTTGATTTTAGTGGAATATTTAGGCTTTGTTTAAGGTCTGTTTTGTTTTGAATCAGAATGACCTTGGAGCTCTGTTCATCAATGATTTGTTTGTAGGTGGCAACATCCTCCGGTGTCATTTTTTCAGATCCATCAAAAACAAGTAAAATAACATCGGCGTTTTTGGTTTCTTTTTGTGATCTTTCTATGCCTTCTTTTTCTATTGCGTCGCTAGTTTTTCTAAGGCCTGCGGTGTCAACAAAGGTCCAGTAGTTGCCGTTGCGGTATACCCCTGCTTCTATTATGTCTCTGGTTGTGCCAGGTGTTTGTGTTACAATGGCCCTGTTTTTGCTTAGCAATGCATTTAGCAGTGATGATTTTCCTGCATTTACTTTGCCTATAATTGCAATTCGAATGCCCTGCCGAATGTGTTGTTGTTGGTCAAAAGTTTTTTTAAGCTTTTCAATTGTTTGCTCAACGCTTGTTAGTCTTTCTTGAATTTGGCCATCAAACTCCATGTCTTCTTCGTCGATAAATTCGAAACTGACTTCGCACAATGACAATGCTTTTAAAAGCTCCTCTTCCAGGCTTGTTACCCAGTTTAAAAGGCTTCCTTCAACTTGGCACAAGGCCTGTTTTAATGTTGTTTGTGTGTTTGCGTGAATTAATTCGTTAATTGCTTCCGCTTGTGTAAGGTCAATTTTTTTGTTTAAGAACGCTCTTTTTGTAAACTCTCCTGGACCAGCAGGACGGGCCCCTGCCGCAATTGCTTGTTGAATAATTTTTTCAATAATAAATGGATTGTTATGGCAGGTAATTTCAACTGTGTTTTGGCCTGTAAAAGTTTTGGGTGCTTTCATTAATAAAAACAAAACTTGGTCGATGTGTTTTTTGTTGTCGTCAACAACCCAACCATAATGAATGGTGTGTGTTTTTTGTTTTGATAATGCTTGTTTTGATGCGAGTTTTGAAAATTTTTCTGCAACATTGATAGCGTCAGGTCCAGACATTCTCAAAAGAGCAACCGCCCCACTTCCACGGGGAGTGCATTGAGCAACAATTGTTTCTTCATCAGTGATAAACATTTTTATTTAATCCATTTAATTTATTTAAAAATGTTCTTACGTATTATTTTATTGTGCTTATTTATCAGTCAAAAAAACACTAAAACCGTAAAATTCTTTTTTGTGCCTTGTCCTTAGTGATTGCATGATAAGCGACGCAAAGCTTTTGAATAAAAGAACCTCTTCTTTTGCATCGTTCAAAACAGGACGGTCCAGCTTAATTGTTAATTTTTTATCTTCGATTTTTGTAGAAACATTAATTGTGTCCTTTTTGAGGATTGTTAATGATTCTTTAACCCATTTCTGCGCAGTGTCAGCCATTTCTGGGGTCCAAGCCTTCATGTTTTTTATTGTATTTTCTTGTTTCTGTGGAGCCTCTTGTTTCTGCGGAGCTTCTTGTTTTGGCCGAATCTCTTTTTTTGCTATTTTTTTCTGTGGTCGAGTGGTTGGTTGAGTTTTTTGTTGTATCGGTTTTGCTTGAGAGTTTTGTATAGGCTGTTGTGTTGGCCGGCTTTGTTGTGTTGGTTTTGTTTGCTGATTTTGTATTGGTTGCTGTACAGGTCTGTTTTGTTGTGTTGGTTTTGTTTGTGGATTTTGCCTTGGTTGTTGTGTTGGTCTTGTTTGCGTGTTTTGCATTGGTTGTTGTACAGGTCGGCTTTGTTGTGTTGTTTGTTGGCCTTGTCTTGGTTGCCTTGTCTGCGTCATAGGTCTTTTTTGTTGGCGTGGAGCCTGTGGTCGTTTTTTTTGATTAGCTGTTGGCCTTGTTCCAAATGGTGCTCTATCAGAAAAAGTTATTCCAATTTTTGCCATTTTTTTTGTTAGACCAAAGAAGTTTGTTTCTGGCTCTTCAAAAATTTTTACTGAAAATTCTTTTGGTTTTCCTGCTTTTTCCCACCCAGACTCAATTGCTTTAAGGATTGTAGAAGCTTCTTGTACTATTGACTTCATAAAAAACGCACCCTTCGATTTTTTTTGATTATATTTGTTTGGCATGATTTTTAAGGATAACATAATAATTTGATTTTTTTTGCTTGAAATTTATTTTGATGTGTACTGAATTTTTCCATTTAAAGTGATTGGATAATAAAATGGAGCGGAAAACGGGATTCGAACCCGCGACCTTTGCCTTGGCAAGGCAACGCTCTAGCCAACTGAGCTATTTCCGCACAACGAATTATGGATAGGATTACGAATTTTCGTTCCTTTGTCAACTTTTTATGCGGCCTGCAGCAACTTCATATTCTAGTTCTTTTGCGGCCATTATGAGTAGGCTGGAGTCTTCTACTTTGCCCGCTGATTTTCTTATTGCTGCATTTATTTTGATTTCTAAAATAGCGCATTGCATGTACAACTCAAAATATTCTTCCCTTATTGTCTTTTGTCCGCGATTAAATACAAAATCTTTGGGTGCGGTGGATTCCAGAAAAACCATTTGTCTGGCAAAATGTTCTGCTTCTTTCCCTGAGAGGCCTTGGCCTATAAGTTCTAGTGTGCGGGTTTCTACTGTGGATGTTATTCTTTCGTCTGCGCCCATAAGATTTACAGATAAAAAAAGAGTAGATACCAAAAAGAAAATTCTCAACATAAAATGCCTTGCGTTTTTTCCATTTAAATCAAATTTATTGTTTTATTTATGAGGTTACATATTATTAATAATATCAATTTGATAAAAAAAAGAAATGTGCAGAAAAAAGGTGCTTTTATGATTAACCAGCTCAAAGGTTTTGTTTCTGAAGTACAAGAATCGTGCATCGTCTTAGTTGTTTCTGGAATTGGGTTTGGTGTTTTTGTTTCGCTACCCTCTTCGTTTTCCAAAAATCAGGAAATTTTGCTATATACGGTTTTGCATTGGAGCCAGGATAATGGCCCTTCTTTGTACGGATTTTCAACCTCAACAGAAAAGGCGCTATTTGAGTTGGTTACAGGGTGCTCGGGAATTGGTCCCAAAATGGGTCTTGCGATTTTAAGAGACCTTACGCCCCAAGAGATTGTTGAGGCTGTTGACCAGGAAGATTCTTCAATTTTAAGCAAGGTAAGTGGAATTGGGGTTAAAAAGGCGGAGCACATGATTGTTTATTTAAAACATAGAATTGCGTCAAAAGGAATTTTTCTTGGAGATACTGTGTCTGGTGGGGTTTCTTTAAACTGGAAAGAGGTTGGCCAAGCTCTACGATCACTGGGTTATTCGCAAGCTGAAATTCAGGGTGCGCGAGCCTTTGTGCAAAAGCAAAATGTTGATAAGCCGTCGTTTGATGAGCTTTTGCGTGCCGCCCTATCTTTTTTGTCCAAAAAAGTATAGGATACCAGAGAGTCATACTGTTTTAACCACAAATAATAATATCTTAAAAAAAACCACACTTAAGTAGTAATTTTTGTTTGGCGTTGTTTCGTCGAAGCAATGGAGTATTTTGTTTCTCAGGGAGTACACAGTTTATCGAAATTTTATTTTGAAGAAAGAATATTATGGACTTTTATCCATTCCTGGTTTTATTGAGGGATACACTGGCTTTTCCAGTTGCGTTGTTGTTTTTGTTTGTCGCCGTATTTTTGACTATTAAAACTCGTTTTATACAGTTTCGGGCTGGCAAAAAATTTATTCAGTTGGTTACCAAGGGCCCGGAAAGTCACGGTTCTGACGATATAGAAACAATTAATCCTTTTCATGCACTTTTTACGTCCATGTCCACAACAATAGGAATGGGTAATATTATTGCGCCACCGTTGGCAATAATTACTGGTGGTCCAGGCGCCCTTTTTTGGCTTGTTGTTTATTGTTTTTTTGCCTCTGCTACAAAATATGTCGAGGTTACGCTTGCGGTAAAATTTAGGTCAAAAGCAAAAGACGGTGCAATTCTTGGTGGCCCAACAGAATACCTTAAAAAATTAAACCCGTTCTTGGGTAGAAGTTATGGATTTATAACAATTTTTTTGTTTGCAGCTTGGGCGGCTTTACAGGCTAATTCATTGGGTGAAATTTTTTCTAAGCACCATGTTCCAACATGGGCTACTGGGGTTGGCCTTGCGATTTTAATCTTTTTTGTTCTTAAGGGTGGAGCAAAGCGGGTTGGAATAATTTCCAGTCGCTTGGTCCCTGTTATGTTTGTAATATATGTTAGCTGTAGTCTTTTTATTTTACTAAAAGATCCGTCTTCTCTTTTTAATTCTGTTTCATTGGTATTGTCTTGCGCTTTTTCGCCCGCTGCTACAGTTGGTGGATTTTTGGGTGCAACGGTTATGGCCGCGTTGAGAGATGGCGTTGCGCGTGGTGTGTATATTACTGAGTGTGGAATAGGAACATCATCGGTTGCTCATGCTGTTGCTGACGTAAAAAAACCAACAGATCAAGGGGTTTTG
>JABGSX010000028.1 GCA_018647505.1 bacterium
AAAGAATTCGTCTTCTTCTTCTTCTTCTTTTGCTACCTCTTCGTGCTCTTCAGCTGGTCCTTCGCCTTCTGCAGATGCTTCGCCTCTTTCAACTACAGTGAGTAGTGTTGGGTCGTATGTGTTAATACCCTTTGTAACGCCATCTTCTGGATGATCCTTGTACATCCTTACTATGTATTGTAGGTATTCAGGGTCGAACAATGTTGTTTTGATTGTGCCTAAGTGACGTTTATCTTGTTTTCTGTCAGAGTTTAACGCACTTCTAACAAACTGAGTCCAAGCTTTACCAATTGCTCTGGATATATCACTACCTTCTACATCTATGTCTTCTAATGGCTTATTAAACAAATCATCCCATGATTTAAGTTGTCCATCAAGAGTTCTGTTTCTTGCTACAGCTTCTAATGTTTCTGTGATTTCTTCTTGAGTCCTTAGTCCTTCTGGAAGTTCTATGGCAGGTGCGGCAACGGCCTCTTCTTCTTCAGCTACTTCGCGTTCTGCAGGTGCTTCGCGTTTTACTTCGCCTTCTTCTTCTTCTTCGCCTTCCTCGTCAGACTCTTCTATTGCGGCCATGTGTGAGAGGGTGGGGCTAGGTGTGTGTCTTCTTGTTGGATCTACTCTAGGGCCAAATTCAACTCTAGGTTTATAATGAGGGGCTACAGCTTCTTCCCAGGAGTCTTCGTCCTCTACTGTAAGCATTCCTCCAAGTCTGTAGTCAGCTTCTTCTTCGCCTTCTTCTTCGACGTCTGCTTCTTCTTCAGCTGGTGCTTCGCGTTTTACTTCGCCTTCTTCTTCTTCGCCTTCCTCGTCAGACTTTTCTATTGTGCCAAGTTCTGCTGGTGCCGTTCCACCTAGCGCCTCTTGTCTGGCTTTAAAAGCGGCACCTCTTATTGTTGATTCGTCTGGCGCTTCCAACTCGTCTTCTTCTTCATCTGTATTTCTTGCTGCTTCATATGCATCTGCAAATATATCATCTTCAGTGTCGTCAGGTGCAGGGGTAAGATGCGATTGAATTAGTTCTGGACCAGTAGTATGTACTGCGGTTCCAGCGTTGTCTTCTATTGTGGTTATTTTGGCTGTTTTAGGGGTAACGTCAACATGTCCTCTTGTAACTGGGACTCGCTTAATAGACTGTTTGCGTAACGCTGCGGAACTTGCGTCTTCTTTGCCCATTGTTGCGGTTTCATCCGCTTCTTTTTTAAGTTCTTCTGCGGCTCTTTGAAGAGCTTCAAGCCTTGCACTATCTTGTGCTCTTTTATGTGTTTCTGCGGCATCTGCATGATCTTTTTTAATTGCTTCAAATTTAGCTTTAAGAGCTGTGTATTCAGTGTTCAATTTTCTGAGTTGTCTTTGGAAGGCGGTAATTTGTGGATCTGTAGATCTTGTAGCTCGTTTTAAATGGTGGGCGCCTGTTACCACTTCTCTTCTTTCTTCATGCCTTTCTGCTCCTGATGCAAAAAAAGCTGCTCTCTCTTTAACGCTCATTTCTGATGGATCTCTTTCATCACCTGCCATCAGGTGTGATCCAATGAAAAGGGTTCCTAAAACAACTATTAACAATTTGGAAGAAAGTCTCATAAGCTCTCCTTGATTAAAAAAAGGTTGCTACTACTTACAACAATATTCATAAGTATAAAACAGGTTGTTAGAAAATAGTCAAGCTTTAAATTGTGGAAAAATGTAATTTTACTATAAAGCTTGCAAGATTGTTTGTTTTATTCGACCTGTCTGTCCTGTATTAATATTGTGAACCTGCGTCCTGCAGGTGCTATATGCGGATATTTCTTTTTCCGTTCGTGTTGAGAGATTTTGTAGTCATATAGAATTCGCAGTAAGCTAAAAAAAGTAGCTTATAAGTGGACAAACTCCGTTCGCATTGAGCTTGGCCGTAGGCCGAATCGAATGTGAGCGAATGGATAGTGGTACGAGGATTGCCTTGCCGACGATGGAGGCTGAATAGTTTGTATTTACATTGTACAAAAAGGTTACAAGATAAAGTTTCGATAAATAAAATGCGAGCGAACGGTAAATAAATAAACAACCGTTCGCTCAAGTATTAGTGGGCGTTAGCTTTATCCTCTGAAATATTTTATTCTCCACCAATAGTTTAATGCGATGTACAATACTCCAAAAGTTAAAAGCATTATGTCCCCGCTTAAATATAGTTCTTCAAATAGCATGGTTTTTCCTTATTTTTTATCAACTTCAAATCTTTGCTTAAAACATATATTGCAAAAGCAATCATAAACTGCCGTATCAGTTTATTTTTGCTCGCATTTTATTAAGAGCCTATGCCGCATATGCGATACACCGGATCTTATGCGATTTGTTAATTGTAAAAAAAGGAAGCGAAAATTGATGAGATGTTAAAAAATCTGTGAGCCGCGATGCTCCTAACCTACTCTTCTTATAAACATTGTGTTTATAAGAAAGATAACCGACCATAATTGTACTCCTTTGGTTATGGACGAATTTCTATAACTTAAAACGATCCTAGCACAATTTTTTAGTTATGCAAAAAAAAAACTAATTACATTATGTGGTGTCAGAGAGGGGTTTTTGACCTGATTAGAGCGTCGATTTTCGCTGTGCGTTAGCTCGATGGGAATGTGCGAAAAATCATTCTTCGTTTGGAAAAATTGTACAGGCAAGGTGCATAAGATTTTGCTGTTGTTTTTTGTTCATAGATTCCCATAAATCTTCTGGTTCATATCCTATTTTTGCTGATCGATAAAGTTTTGATTTTTTGGTATTTTTTTCTTCTGCTGCAATTGTTTTACCAATAATAAATGCGCTGCCTATTATTTTCTTTAGCAAAGATTCGGCTTTATCTGGATTGCTTGGTTGCTCCGCAACATCTCCAAGCTTTGCAAGAATTAGGCCCACTTGGTCAAATATAACTTTACCAACATGATTTTTGGGTGTTTCTTCATCATCTACAACAATAAATGTTTTGGCTTCAACATTTCTGGCAAGCAAAAGTGCCAAAAATAGAAAAAGTTTAGCTTGCATCATACTCTCCAGTTTTTGTTTTTTGTTATTCTCTAAAGCTTTTTTCAGCAAAAACAAGAACCTGTTTTACCCTTTTGCTGGTAGACTTTTGAACTTGAAGGTAAAAATGTTTGTAAAGAATGCGTTCGCCTTTTTTTGGCAAGTGCTGCAGTTGTTCTGTCAAAAATCCTCCAAGTGTTATTGCGTCTTCTGTTTCAAACCTTATACCAAGAGTTTGTCCAATCTCATTGAGGTCAATCCCTGCGTCAACAACCCATCCACCATCTTCTAGAGGGACGATTTTTTTAATTTCTTGTTCGTCTTCGTCGCTAATTTCTCCAACAATTTCTTCAAGAACGTCTTCTAGGGTTGCCAGGCCAATAATGCTTCCAAATTCATTAAGGACCATGGCCATATGTTTTTGCTCGGAGCGAAACTCTTTTAATAGTTGGTTTACTTTGACACTTTCTGGAACAAATAATATTTGTCTTGCGATGTCTCTGAGTGTTTTATTTTCTTTGGTTTGTAGTAATACAAAAATGTCTCTCTGGTGTATCATTCCAACGATATTGTCACTTTTGTTTTCATATGCGGGAAGTCGTGAAAAACGATACTTGGAAAACATTCCAAGAGCTTCCTGAATTGAAGCTTTTATATTTATTGAAACTACATCAGCAGATGGAACCATAATTTCCTTGACCGGTGTCTGGCCTAATTCAAAAATACTTCTGAGCATACTTGTTTTTTGTTGGTCCATAAGACCTTTTTCGTCTATATAGTCAATCAAGAATTTGATTTCTTTCTCAGAGGTTATGGCTGCACCTCCGTCTACTTTGTTTCCAAATTTGTTTATAACAAAGTTTGAAAATTTAATAAGCGTAGTTACGAATGGATATAACATATAAAATGTTATATTTGTAAACCACAAGGTTGACTTGAAAAGCTTTTCGCCGCATGCTTTTGCTAAATTTTTTGGAATAATTTCACCAAAAATAAGAATAAGTATTGTTGCGACACTTATACCTACCGTAAACCCAAACCCATTTGACATCTCAAGTTTTACAAATAAGTTTTCTATTATGTCTGTTATTAGAGCTGCGGCTGCGGCATTTGCTAAGCTGCTTCCAACCAAAATTGTTGCTAGTACGCGGCTGGGATCTTTTTCAAGATATGAAAATAGGGAATGGTATTTTCCCGTAGCCTGCGCTAGCTCCTTTAGCTTGAAAAGACGAAGCGCCGTAATTGTTGTTTCTAAAAAAGAAAAAATTGAGCATCCAAAAAGGGCAATAAGAAATGTTACGAATTTGGGATATATAAGAAAATGTAGATCCATTTTAGAAGTTCTACCTCCTTAGTGTGGTTAGTTGGTTTTTTATAATAAGAATAACTTTAGCGAAAAATTACTTAAATGCAATAGCCTCGGGTCAGGCTCATCATTATTCTGATTCATTAGTGATATTTTCCAATTCTTTTTCAAAAAATGATTGTAATTTTTTGCTTCTTGATGGGTGCCTTAATTTTCGTAAGGCCTTTACCTCAATCTGTCTGATGCGTTCTCTTGTTACAGAAAAGTCTTTTCCGACCTCCTCTAAAGTATGCTCGGAAGCAACATCTATTCCAAAACGCATTTTTAAAACTTTTTCTTCTCGCGGAGTTAGGGTTTTGAGGACCTCTCGGACTCGCTCTTTAAGATCACTTGTTGCTACGCTGTCAGAAGGAGAAACATCATTTTCAATTTCTATAAAATCTTTAATAGAGGCGTCATCACTGTCTCCAACAGGAGTTTCTAGAGACACAGGCTCTTTAGAGATTTTTATAATATTTTTTATTTTTTTCTCATCAAGTCCAAGCTCTTTAGCCAGCTCAGTATGAGTTGGTTCTCTGCCATGTTCTTGTGAAAAAGTTCGTTTTATTTTATTAATTTTGTTCAACGTTTCTACCATGTGGACAGGGACCCTAATTGTTCTTGATTGATCTGCAATTGCTCTTGTAATTGCCTGTCTTATCCACCATGTAGCATATGTTGAAAATTTGTATCCACGTTCGAACTCAAATTTTTCAACAGCTTTCATAAGGCCAATATTTCCTTCCTGTATGAGATCCAGAAAGTGTAGTCCACGATTGACGTATTTTTTAGCAATGTTAACAACAAGCCTCAAGTTTGCCTTTGCCAGGTCATCCTTTGCTTCTTTGTCCCGTTGCTGTCCTGTTACAAGCTGTCCGTAAAGATTTAGAATTTCTTTTTCCGAAATGCCCATTTCAGCTTCATTTTTTTTGATTATTTTTTGGCTTGTGCGAAGGGATTTTTCTAAGTTCTCAATTTTTTCTTTTATATCGTTATTTGGTTTTTTTAGAGCTTTATACCCTTTTAAATTTGTTTCATTTGTTCTCAAAACAGTTCTTTGCTCGCGAATTTTGTTTATTCCTTTTTCTATTTTTTTGCCGAGCTTTCTAATAAATTTATTAGCGAGCTTAATTGACTGTATTGTTTCTGCTATTTTCATTTTGTTTTTCTTTACAGCACCTAGCATTTCTTTTTTCTTTGCTTCGCTGTCAAGATTTTTTCGGTAGCTTATGTAAATTATATTTTCGTTTGATATTAGAGTTTGGATTATTTCTATCGTATCAAGAAACATCTTTTTCTCTTCTTCAAGTTTTGGCAAATTTTCTTCATCGAATTCAGAAAATTGAATAATGTCTTTTAGCTGAATGGTACTTTTTTGTACTTTTTCACCAATTAAAACAAACTCTTTGTGAATAAATGGGAATTTAGAAACCGCCTCTATGCATTGGCGTTTGCTCTCAGCAATTTTTGTTGCTATTACGGTTTCTGTTTTTTTATTGAGAAGGGGAATTTTTCCTATGTCGCGAAGATAACATTTTACACTGTCAAAAATTTGTGTTGTGTCTGCAAATTCCTTTACATGCTCTTTCGAAGAGCCTTCTTCATCGTCATCGGTAATATCAATAGATGCGATAATTTTGCTTTTTATGGTTGATTTTCCTGTGTCTGCCTCGTCTGCTGATACTTCAGTAACGCTGCTTCCGCCTTCAAGCTCTTCTTGTGTTACAAGCTCAATATGTTCTTTTTCTAGTCGGTTTAAAAGTTCTTCTGTTTTGCTGTCGGATAAGTGGTTTTGTGTGCTAAACTCTATAACTTCTTCGTAAGAAAGTGTATTGCCGGCTTTTTTTCCTCGTTCAACAAGGCCGTCAATAATTTCTTTTTCTAAGTCGTGTTTTTCTTTTGTTAGTGCGTCAGGCTTTACAGAAGCTTTTTTATTTGTCATATAAGACCTTTATTTACCAATTTTGCTTTGAATGTTGTAAATTCAACCAGCAAATGTTCAACCATTTTTTTATCTCCATTCTCATTCGCTTGTGCCAACTTTAACTTTATGTCGTTGAGAATTTTTTTCCAATACTTTTTATAAAATTGCGACAAAAGCATTGTGTATGTTTTCTCTGAGGAGTCAGTTTCAAATTCCATCATAAAACGACTTGTGGTTGCTTGTTCATCTTTATCCAGTTCACCAAACCAAATATCTATGCCACACTCGTTGTGTTTTTCACACGTTTTCCGAATTTTTTTAAGGATGTTTTGCAGAGGTGAGGAAAGATATTCAAGCACGTATTGCTGATGCTCAGAAGCCAAAAACTTACTATCGTTAAGTATAGCAGAAAATAGTTTTTTTTCTAATGTTGGAATTTGCTTTAAAAGGTCCTTTTCTATTGGTGTTTCTGTTTCTTTGTTTTGCCTTGTTGACGAATAAGATTCTGTTCGTGGTCCATTTTTATTAAGCTCCTGTTTGAGAGAGTCGAATGGCAAGTCAAATGTTTGAGAAGCTTTTTGAAGCAAAAGATCTTGTTTTAAGCTGTCGTCGAGCCTTCTAATGATTGCTATAAATTTGCGAACTATTGTTAATTTTTGTTGCAAAGGGCTTGTCTGAGAAAAATTTTCACCTAAGGTATTTGTGAAAAAAGTGAAAATATTTTGTGCTGAGTTTGCAAGCTCCTGTATGTTTCCTCCTTTTTCCAAAAATGATGCTGGGTCATCTTGCGATGGTAGAACTATTACGTTTAGCTCTAGGTCAACACCCCAGCATAGTTCTGTCAAACGCAAAATTGCTTTTTGTCCTGCTGCGTCACCGTCATACAAAACGTATAGCTGTTCAGCATATCGTGATAGTTGCTTTAAATGTTCTTTTGTACAGGCTGTTCCTAGTGTTGCCACAGTATTTGTAAATCCGTGTTGCACCATTGCTACACAATCAGTATAACCTTCCACCAAAAAAACAACTTTCTGTTTTTGGATGCTTGTCTTTGCAAGATCTAGCCCAAATAGAAGCGATCCCTTTATAAAAAAAGCGCTTTCACGAGAGTTGTAATACTTTGATCGTTCGTCGTGCTCTCTAAAAACCCGTCCCCCAAATCCACAAAAACGACCCTGCGAGTCTTTTATAGGAAAAATTATGTGTTCTTCAAACGGAGAGTATTTGCTTCCTTGCCCATCAAAAAGAATGTTTGCTGTTAAAAGGTCTTTAACCAGAATGTTTTTTTTATTCATTTCTGACACAAGGCTGTTTATTGCTTTTGATCCGCCTGGAAAATATCCGATTTTGAATGTTTCTATGCTTTTTGTGTCGATGTTTCGGCTATTTATGTATTCCATTGGGGGGTTATATTTTTTGAGTTGTTCATGTGCCCACAGTGCTGCTGCACCGCACGTTGAAAAATACTGTTTTTTGTTTTCTAATTCTTCTTTGCTTTTTGCGATATCCGTAGACAAGCTTTCTGGAACAGAGATGTTATATCTATCAATTAAGTGCTTTGCTGAGTCAATTTGTGAACACTGCTCTGTTTTTGATATAAACGTAATTACATCCCCACCAGCTTGACAGCCAAAACAAAAAAAAATTCCCTTGTCGGGGCTTACTGTGAACGAAGCGTCTTTTTCGTGGTGGAAAGGGCAGCTTCCTTTTAGGTATGTTCCAGCTTTTCTTAGTGAAACATACTCCGAGACAACGTCGGTTATAGAAAGTTGTGATTTTATAAAATTGAAAAGATTCATGTTGTTTTACATTCTTTGCGTAAAAATGTTAGATATAAAAAACCACATAGTCCAACTATGGTCACTGCCAACGCACATATTTGGTCGATAGATAGAATAGAAAATATTTTAAAAAAAGAGCGATCTCCTCGCCAAAAATCTACGCTGAACCTTTCAAGGCCTGTCATAAACAAGTAGAGCATTGCAATTTGACCAGTCTTTGTAAACAAGTATTTTTTTCCGACAAGGATCACAATAAATACAAGTATAAGAGCTAAAATGCTATAAATTTGTGTCGGATGTATATGGACATGCAATGGGGCTTCGCATTGTGGGTTTGTGTATTGAATTGCCCATGAAAGATTCGATTTTGTACCGTAGCAACATCCGGCCAAAAAGCACCCGATTCGTGTAAAAATATGAACTATTGGAAGATAGGTTGCAATAAGGTCAAAAAAAGATAAAAATTTTATTTTTTTGTAATGCAAGTAGATTGGAATAACAATAAGGGCCGCAATTATTCCCCCAAGGGATGAAATTCCTCCATTCCAGAAGTCAAATAGGTCTACAATTGAATGAATTTTTTCATGTTCAGTTATCAGAGTTAGAATGCGTGCTCCAGAAACAACGGTGACAACTCCTACTACAAGCACGGTTGAAAAATCTTCCAAGCTTATAATTTTTGTCCGACGTTTGTCTTTGCTTATAAACCACATTGTTATAAAGAGTCCAAAGGCAATCATTGCGCCGAAACTGTTTATATACAACGGACCCCATATGTGTAGTATTTTAGGATACATATTTTTCCTAGAATGAGTTTAATTTTTACTTGTTAAGTATACCTGCTTTTGTGTTGATATAAAAGGTGAGAAAGTTGCTTGTTTAGTGTAAGGTTTTTTTGATTGAATTGTTGTCTGTGGTCTGACGAACCTTGAAAATTAAAAGGGAGACTGCCGCTGGGGTAATTCCAGGAATTAGAGTAGCTTGCTCAATGTTTTTGGGTTGATGTCGGATCAATTTTTCTTGTAGTTCTCTAGAAAGTCCTGGCAAATTTTTGTATACAAAATTAGTTGGTATTTTTAAGTTGCGATATTTTTTTGCGCGTTCTATCTCTTTGTGTTCTCTGTCAAGATAATCATAGTATTTAACGTCGGCATATAAATATTGTATGACTCTGTCTGGTAAAGGCTTGCCAATAAAATCTTGTACAGCTTGTTTGTCGCATACAATGTCCCCAAACGTTTTTAGTAATTTATTATTGTTATATTTTGAACGTAAGTTTTTTAAAGTTGTTTCTACAAATTCTTTTTCTTCTAGAAAATCTTTATAAAGATTTTCGTCGATCATGCCAAGTTCATATGCTTTTGGCATAAGGCGAATAAACACATTGTCTTGTCGCAAAATTAGTCTGCGTTCTGCGCGAGAAGTAAACATTCGGTAGGGTTCATCAATTCCCAATGTTACAAGGTCATCAATCATAACCCCGATGTAACTTTCGTTGCGGTCCAAAATAAACGGCTCTTTTTTAGAATGTTTTTGATGTGCATTAATTCCTGCAACAATTCCTTGTCCTGCAGCTTCTTCGTAACCTGTTGTTCCGTTAATTTGTCCAGCTAAAAATAGGCCACTTACGTTTTTGGTTTCAAGAGTATGTTTAAGTTGCTCAGGGAGAACAAGATCATATTCAATTGCGTAACCAGGGCGTGTCAAAATTGCATTTTCAAACCCCTTTATGCTGCGTATAAATTGTTCTTGAACATTATGAGGTAAAGATGTTGAAATTCCATTTGGGTAAATTTCGTCTGAATTTACGCCTTCTGGTTCGACAAAAATTAGGGGAGAATCTTTGTTTGGAAAATGGATTCATTTTGCTTCAATAGAAGGGCAATAGCGTGGCCCTTGGTGTTTGATGTCTCCTTGATAAATTGGGGACAGCTCTTTGTTTTCTAAAATGATTTTATGGGTTTTTTCGTTGGTGTAGGTCATAAAGCAGTCGTGAGGCTTTTTGGTTTTGTGTGGATAAAATTCAAAAAGATATTCTAGGCTGTCAGCCTTTTGACGTTCAATTGAGCAAAAGTCGATACTTGATTTTAACAATCTTGGTGGGGTTCCCGTTTTTAATCGGGTTGTTTTTATGCCAAGAGCCTGTAGGTTTTCTGTTAAATTGTGTACAGCTTCTTCACCCTCACGTCCGGCATGTTGGGTTTCGCGGCCTACATATGTTACCCCATTTAAAAATGTTCCAGTTGTAAGAATTACACAAGTAGCGTAGTAGGCTTGCCCCTGCTTTGTTTTGACTCCTTGAATTTCTTTTTTGTCGTTTGTGATTAACTGCTCAACGGTTGCCTGTGTAATGGTCAGATTTTGTATTTTTTCAAGGGCTTTTATACTTTGTGCGCTATATTCAGACTTGTCTATTTGAAGCCTAAGGCCATGAACGGCTGGTCCTTTACGAGTGTTGAGCATACGGGCTTGAATGTATGTTTTGGTGCAGAGCTTTGGCATTAATCCACCAAGTGCGCTTACTTCATAGACAATATGACCTTTTCCAACGCCGCCAATGGCAGGATTGCAGGGCATGGTACCTATGCGATTTGTGTTAAGAGATATAAGAAGTGTTTTTGAACCAAGTTTCGCTGCCGCATGTGCAGCTTCAATTCCAGCATGGCCACCGCCAACAACAATAACATCAAACTTATTAATCATAAAAAACCGACTTGGAAAAATTGGTTAACAAAACCTCACATTAACACTTTAATTATACTGTATTTTGAGTGTTATGAAAAATTGGCAAAAAAAGGGCCTCCACACAAGTGGAGGCCAAGTAAAGATTCTAATCTATGCTAATCCGGCTGTAATAGCGGTTAGCTTTGCAATAAGGCCCCAGGCTCTCATGTCTGCGGCAAATTTTGTTGCTAAACTTGATATTTCACGAACAATAGCGGTTTTTTCTGTTATTGGGTCAAGAGTAACAAGCTTATCTGCTAAGGCCCTAACCGTTTTGCTATGTTTTTTTGATGCTGCGTGAACTTGTGTGTGTATGTGTTCGACTATTGCGCCGTAGCCTTTTTTCCCTTTAATTTGTTTTGCTACACTTGTTGCAAGTTTTCTATCGGCCCCCGTCGTTTTGTCTGCCTTTGTTATGAAAAATATTCCGGAACCGAGCAAAAGAATTGAAAATAGAATTGTCTTTTTTGGTAACTTCATAATTACTGCCCCCTAAAAAATGGTTTTTCCTTTTTTACTACCCTAACTAATTTTTATTATATAAAGCTTATTGTTTGAAAATCTATGGTTTTACATTAAAAATCCCGGGGGCCTTGGGCCCTCGGGAATGTTTTCTGGAATAATAATGTGTTCGATATGTACCTCGCTTTGATAACCATCCATCCCCCTTATACGTGATAATTGGGAAATTGTTCGAGATATTGAACAAGATAAGAATAAATTTAGAATTTGATACGGTTAATTAGACTTTTAACGTTTACGTTACTAGGAAGATGTTTTTTATGTCGAATGAGTCCTAAAAGACCTCTAACTGATGTTGCTCTTTGTGTGCTTGTGAATGCAGAAACAACGTTTCGTTGTGCAGGTGTAAATGTTGCGTTAAACTTTCTTGCTCTTTTTTCAAAATTACCGACTACTGTGCTCCATGTTTGGCCGTTACTAATAGCTTTTGATAGCTCTCCACAGAGTCTAGCAAACATGTTAGGCTTAACTGTTGTTGTAGAAGCAATTACTGTCGCCAAGGCGACAAAGAAAATAAATTTATTTTTCAAATATTTATATTTCATTTTTAAATTCCTTAAAATAAATAATTTCTAAAAAAAAGAATCTATTCTTTTAGACATTACATAGAAATAAGTGTACCTTTTTTGAATATTATGTCAACCTTTATGGGGGTGCTGTTAGGGTAAAAAGCTTATTAATAAGACGTATTAGGGCAAAAGTTTATGCCGCATTTTATAGTAAATCTGGAGGAATATGTTATATCATTTGTCGTTGTATCTTCTTAAGCATAATTCTTTCTTTAATATTGTTCATTATGTTAGTTTCCGTGCAATAGCCTCTCTTATAAGTGCGCTGTTCTTTTCTATTTTATTTGGAAAGTGGTTTATAGGAAAGTCTAAGAAAATGTTTCCGTCTCGTGCCAGGCCGTGGACTCCAAAAAGAGTTAAAAATAGAGATCACATGCCAACAATGGGTGGATTGCTAATTTTAATGTGTGTTATTTTAAACACTTTGCTTTGGGCCAATTTATTCAAGTATGAGGTTTGGATTTTTCTTTTATGTTTGCTTGGGTTTGGTGTGATAGGATTTGTCGATGATTGGCAAAAAATTCACCATGACGATGGGATTAGCGCTCGCCTAAAGCTAGGGCTCCAGTTATTTGTTGGCATGGCTGTTGTTGCGTTTTGGTTTGCATTTTCACCTCCAAGTACACAAATTTGTATTCCGTTTTTTAAAAATTTTCAACCAGACCTTGGATTGTTTTTTATTTTGTGGGTTGTTTTTATTTTGGTTGGCGCAAGTAATGCTGTTAATTTGACTGATGGCCTTGATGGCTTGGCAATCGGATCTCTTATTAGTAATTTTTTTGCATTTTCAATTATTGCCTATTTAGCTGGTCATATTTCTTTTGCATCCTATCTTAATATTCCATATGCTGGCTGCGAAGAGTTGGCTGTTCTTGGGGCGATAATGGTCGGAGTGTCTCTAGGGTTTTTGTGGTACAACACATATCCGGCGCAGATTGTTATGGGAGACGTTGGGTCATTGTCGTTGGGTGCTGGGTTGGCGTTAATGGCGCTTATGAGCAAACAGGAGCTTTTGCTTGTAATTTCTGGGGGACTGTTTGTTGTTGAAACAGTTTCGGTTATTATTCAGGTTTTGTCGTTTAAGTTTCTTGGACGAAGATTATTTAAAATGGCTCCATTACACCACCACTTTGAGCTTTTAGGATGGCAGGAGTCGAAAATAACAATAAGATTTGCTATAATATCAATTGTTTTGACTTTGCTTACGCTTATTACATTAAAGGTTCGGTAGAGTATTTTATAACTTAAAGAAGGATGGTTTTATGTTTGATAAGGTTAGTAGCTTTAGTGTCCACCACAAAGCTTTGTTTGCTATTGGTTTGTTTATTGTTGTTTCTTTAGCTTCTGTTTCTTTTCAGGGTCTTATTGATATGTGGGCGCAAAAAAGTAAAAAGAAACAATTTATAAGATATCTTTCTTGTTTTGTTTTTAGCTTTATTTTTTATATCATTTTGCACTATGCAACGACAACTTCATTGGCTAGTGATTTCTAGTGATTTTATGTTGTGGAAAACACAAACCCCGGCTTGAAAGCCGGGGTTTATTATTAGGGGCAGTAAAATTATTTTTTTATTAAAAAAAGGCTTATCTTTAACCTTTTATGGTCATGGTAATTTAAAAAACAAAAATATTTGTTATAATCTAAGCTGTTTTGAATTTATTTATTGAAATTGCAATATTTGTTGTTTTAATACGAGGGTTTATGTTTGATAAAATAATTCAGCTTAGTCTTTGCGACAAAGTTTTATTTTTTCTTTTTTTTCTTTGTATTTGTGCTATTTCACATTATCTGTGTTGTTTTATTGATAAGTATGTGAAAACAAAACGATATAATACGATTGCAAGACATTTAGTTCGTTTTAGCATTGGTTTAATTTTGATTTTTGTATTGCATTTTTCATAAAAATGTCTTAATAAACTTTATTCCCTTTTTTGGTAAGTGAAAAAGTTATAACTCCCAAAGTTAAAATTGATAGAAATAGGCAAAGAGAGAATACGTTTGCTGTTGCTATAAAGCTTTGCACTGTTGAGGCTGCGAGTATAAGACAGTTTCCAATTGCTAAAATACAAATGCTTTTGCTTGCGTTTATCTTATTTTTGATTATTCCCATTCCAAGAGAAATTATGCTTATTGTATATGCTATAATGCATCCGAATGCTCCAATTTGTTGAAGTGGAAGTTGGTTGCCGGTTGTTATTAAAATATAAAAAAGGCATATCAAGCCTTCAGCTAAAACGCATAGGTAGGCAATGTTGTGTTTGTTGAAATTGTTTAATTTTCTAAAAAAAGCAGATTTGCTGTCATTTGCAATGTGATAAAGGTTCCAATTATTGCTGAACATAATTCCGTAGGCACCACCTAACGAAGAGGCTGCCATGGCTGCGTACATGAGAGCTTTTATGTGCGGGGCAATTGTAGCAAACTTTGCCAACAAAGTTCCTATCATAATTCCGTATAGTTGAGAAAAATGAGAAAGTGTTGCTACGTTTGTTCCAATTGATGCGAATGCGGCAAATTGGTAAAGCAGGCAGGTGCAAACGGTTATTACGTAAGATATTATGATTGCTCTTGGCGCATTTTTTTCTGCGTTCTCAATTGATTGACTTAATGAGCAGCTGGCCTCAAACCCACTAAATGCATATACAACTAATGCAAGAGTTGCTGGGAACCCGGACCATATTGCGTTTTCAAAATTAATGTTTGCGTGGTTATAGATTGCAAATCCTCCAAGAATGACAAATAAAATTGGAATAACTTTTAACATAAATAAAATAGCCTGGATTTTTGTACCAGTTTTTATGTTAAGCGTATTTAGTACAACAAACAAAATGATAACAAATGAATCAATGGCAAGTGCCGGTATAATTTTTAACGTTGGTGCAAATGCATACAAAGTTGTAGTGAAGATGTGAATCATTAATGTGCATGATGCTAGTTTTCCCCAAAAGTAGCTCCAGGAACTTAAAAATCCTGCAAAAGGGTGAAGCAATGTTTTTCCGTATGCGTAAAATCCTCCGGAGGGAATTGCCGAAACCAATTTTGCCATTGAAAGAACTAGCGGAAGCATTAAAATTCCAACCACTGCGTAGCTTAGAAAACCCAGGACTCCTGAAAGTCTTGAAAGAACAATGGTATTGATGAAAATTCCAACACCAAGCATTATATTTACATTTACCAGTATGGCTGTCCATAAAGGTATTTTGTTTTCTTTCATTGTTATTTGCTCCGTAAAAATTATTTTTAAAAATTTAAAAATAGTATAACATTATCCTGCATTTTAGAAGGAAGTCGATGAGAGATAATTTTTTTTCTGTTCCGTTAAAAATTTCTAACAATAACTTTAGAACTGGTAAACATGGTTACACGTGGGGGGTCCATGCGCAAAACTCTTATATTCTAAAAACTCTTGGTTTAACAAATAAAGATCTTGGAATTGAGCCCGATGAGCCGGTTGCTGAGTGGTGGGTTGTTTCAGACGATGTTCGGTTTCCTTCTGAGGTTGAGTTGAAGGATGGAAAAGTTGTTTCACTTACAAATATTTTGCATGAATATCCAACGGAAATTTTGGGTGAAAAGCATTTTCAAAAATATGGTGCTTACCTTGGTTCAATATTGAAATTAATTGACCCAGCTTTTTCGTTGTCGGTGCAGGTTCATCCGGCAATTGGGCATCCTTCCAGGCCACCAAAGCCGGAGGTTTGGCTGATAGAATCATCAATTGCGCCATTATACCTTGGGTTTAATCAGAATTTGTCCGGTAAAAAACTAGAGAAAATTTTTCAGGATGGAACTTTAGAATCATATTTGTATGAATATATGGCAAAAAAAGGAGAAAGAATTTGTGTTGATGGAGGGCTTGTTCATGCAATTAGGGGTGGATCAACTCTTTGGGAATGGTCTTATGCCCCAACAAAAAATGATTCAAAATGTGGTGATATAAAAAAGGCTACAGTTTCATTGTGGGACAGGACCGATGGAAAAAATCCTCGTAAAGGAAAAGAAGATATAAATGGCTCTTTAGATGTTTTGTCTGATGCACATTTACGTTGCAATAAAAATGTTTATAAATTGTTGAGTGTGCCTTCTGTTGTTTCAGAGTCTATAAAATTGTATTCCGATGGTTCTGGTAATGAAATTATTCAAATGTTTAAAACTTTAGAGTTGGTTATAAATGAATTAAAGGTTTTGTCTTTAATACATTTAAACGATTTTGAACAGGGCTTTCAGATGTTTGTCAAAAGTGGTTCGGTAGACGTTTGTGATGTATCTGGAAAAGTGTTAATTAGTCTTAAAAAAAATGACGCGGTGTTAGTTCCCGCGTCATTAAAAAATATTTGTATCAAAAATAAAGGACAGTTGTTTTCGAAAATTTTTGTGTGGAATGCTGTTTTATAATTTAACGTTGTCTGTGTAAAAAGGCGCGTGCTGCTAAAGTAGCACCGAATAATGAAACTACCAATGCAATTTTCTTTGCTCTTGTGTTTGCCAATGGTGGTATTCTGCGAGACAAGCTACCCATTGTTTCTTGAGTAAAATCTTCTAACCTGAATCTTTGTAATCTAAAAAAGTTTCTTAGTTGAAATTTTTTATCCTCTAGGTAAGGTTTTATTTCTTGGTATTTGTCCATGATAAAAAATGTTGTGCTTACTCCTAGGCCTCCAACGAAAAAAACGTTTGATAGTATAAATGGCACAAGTATTGGGACGGTGATAAATCCTAAATAAGGATGATGGATAATAAATCCGATCATTTTGCGTGATGGAAAAAATAGAACTTTAAACATAAATTTTGTAGTTATTCCTGCTATGCGTAAAGCGGGAAACATTTTTTTTGCGTATGCTGCGCTTATTGTTCCGGTGCCTATAACAATTGGTTTTATAACACCGCTAAAAACTGTTCTGGCAAAACCACCTTTTGTTTGTTGTTCTGGAAAATCTGGCGCTGTTGCACATTGAACTTTACTTGTCTTTGAAAAAACTGAGAAAAGAAGAAATGAAAAAACTAAAAAACTATAATATCTTTTCATGTTAACCTCCATAAAAATATTACTTATAAATATAGCTTTTTAAAGTCTTTTTGTCAAAAAAGTAGCCCCGCATAAATAACGGGGCCATTTTTTCTTTATTTATCAGATAATATTTTTACCAAGCGCCTCGTCTTTGGTCAATGCGCCTTCCTCCGCGCGCTTTTGGGGCTACTCTCGCAGGCATTGTTTGTCTTCTTAGTTTTGTATCGCGAGCCCTTCGGGCTTCTTTTGTTTCTGCATTTCGTTTTAATCTTGCGGCTTCTACTGCGGTAGGGCCTGGACGGCGGGCGCCCATTGGCATTGCTCCAATGTTAAGCGCAAAAAGAGAGGATAAAAATATAGCTGCAATAATTTGCTTTTTCATAACAAAAAACCTTCTTGTTTTAGTAGTTTTAACACTTTAGATTACATAGTGTAATTATTGATAAGCTAAAAATCAAATTTTTATTCACTTGCGATATACATAGCTATTGAGCCTGCAATTGAAGCGTTAAGGCTTTCTGCTTTTCCTGGCATAGAAAGTGTAATTTTTTTATCACACATCGATAACATTTCATTTGATATTCCATGTGCTTCGTTTCCAATTACAATAAATGAATTTTGAATATTTTCTTTTGTTGGCTTATCTCCATCTTTTGCAACAAGAGCGCAAATTGAAATGTTATCTTTAAGATTATTTATTTCTTTGTAGTCTGATTTGTATATGTTTACAAGTCCAATTGTTCCAGCTGTTGATTGAACAACTTTGCTTGACCATTGGTCGGCACCATCTACCAGTATAATGTCTTTTATGTTAAATGCTGCGGCAGATCGAATTAATGTTCCTAAGTTTCCTGGGTTGGAAATATTTTCGCAAATAATTCCAGATTTTATATTTTTTATTTCTTTTTGTGTTGGAATCTCAAATTGACACACAATTCCGCTTGGTGTTTGTGCTTGGCTTATGGCTTTTAGAACGTTCTCTGAGACGATTGTTTTTTGCTCTTCTTTTACTGATATTTCTATTTTGTCTGTGCAAAAGCAATTTATCAACTCAAGGCCAGCATCTATAAGAGTTGTGCATGCTCTGGTGCCTTCGGCTAAAAATTGATTATTTTCCTTGCGGTATTTTTTGTTGTGAAGTTTTTTAATCTCTTTTATTAGTGGGTTTGCGGTTGATGTTATTTTATTCATATTTTGTCCTCTAAAATTTTTTCTCTTAGGTTTTTCATATACTTAATCATGAAGTGTACATTGTGTATTGTCGCAAGAGTATACGCCGTAAGTTCCTTTGCTTTAAATAGGTGATGTATGTATGCGGCGCTATAGTTTTTGCATGTTGAGCATGAGCAATTTGGATCAAGTGGGCCAAAATTATTTTTGTTTTTTATGCTAACAATTTTTTGTGCTCCCTGCGTGGTGAATGCAAGTCCGTGTCTGGCGCAGCGTGTTGGGTGTGAGCTGTCCATTGTGTCTATTCCAAGTTCAATGCATGGTATAACAGATTTTAAATCCCCAATTCCAAGAAGGTGTATTGGGCGTTCTGGTTCAAGCTGGGGTGTAACAAATTTAACAAGATCAAAAAGTTGCTCATGATTTTTTCCAAGACTTCCACCTATTGCAAATCCGTCGAATGGTAAGTTGTTTGCAAATTTGCAACTTTCAGTTCTAAGTTCTCTGTCAAGGCCCCCGTGTATAACTGTATAAATTGCCTGGTTATTTGGATTTTTAAGATGTTCATCTAATGATCGCTTTTCCCAACGATGAGTTCTTTCAACCGATGCTTTTAATTTTTTTTGATTTACATGATACGGAGGAAGTTCGTCAAACGTGACAATAATATCTGCGCCCAAGTCTTTTTGAGCTTTAATTGATGTTTCTGGTGTTAAAACAACTTTGTCCCCATTTATGTAAGACCTAAAGGTAACACCGTCTTCTGATATTTTTATGACTGTTGAGTCATACTTTTTTTGGCCTTTGCTTTTTAATTCGTCGCAAACACTTCCGTATGCCAGGCTAAAAACTTGAAATCCACCAGAATCGGTAATGATTGGTTTTGGTCTGTTTATAAATTGGTGGAGTCCTCCAGAATTTTTTACAATCTTTGTTCCTGGTTGAAGCATTAGGTGGTATGTGTTGCAAAAAATTAAGTCTTGCTCCATCTTATTTAAAACGTTGTTTTCAACCGCTTTTATGGTTCCGTTGGTTCCAACGGCAACAAAGGCTGGGGTTTTAATTTGACCATGTGGAGTGTTTATTATTCCTGCGCGAGCTTTTGATTTTTTTGATTGGTGAACAATTTCGAATGAAAATTGATTATTCATTTTCTGTAATTTCTTCCTTTGTTACAACTTTTTTTGCAAACGCAACAATTGGTGTTGAAAAAACAATGACAATAACCTTTATAAAGAAGCTTACAATAATTATGTGAATAATGTTTCCGGCAATTTTATATAGTCCAAGAAAGCTAAATAGAACGGTGTCGAGCAATTGTGACAAGACAAGAGATCCGTAATTTCTTAAAATAAAAAATCTGTTTGAAAACCATTGCTTTAACAAGCCAAAAATATAGCAGTCAAAATGTTGGCTAATTAGGTAGCTTATAAATGAAGCGGTTATTATGCGTGGTGCATATTGCATAATATGGTTAAATGCTTTTGATGTTGTGTCGTATGAATTTGGAATATATGCGCAATGAAATTGTGTCATACACAGATAAAAAATGGAGCAGATAAAGCTTATCCATATTGTTTTTTTCGCTATGCTTTTTCCCCAGTATTCTTGTAAAAGATTTAACCCAAGTCCAATTCCAACAGAAAAAATATCAGCGCAGGTAACCGAATATCCAAAAAGATCAATTTGTTTTACAACAAACAGGTTGCTCAAAACCGCCATTAGACATATTAAACTTATAACAAGTTCCTTGCGGTAGGCTACGGCACCAAGCAAAGAAATGCCAATTGCTACAGAATGTAACAAAAATAAAAATGTATTCATCCAGAAAACCTCCAAATAAAAGACGTGCAATTACAAATAATAATAACATAGGCATAGATTTTTTCTACCTTTTTTGTAAACTTAGCTACCATTGTTGGGGAAGTTTCTTAAAAAATTAAAGCCATTGGTGTGTGTGAAAAATCTAAAAATTTTTCTGATTATTTGTTCACTTTGTTTTTTTATGATGCATAATATTTTTCCAGCGTCTGTTGGTGACAGGGTTGATCCGCGAATGCAGACTGTTGCCGAGCTTCAATATGAAATAGCCGCTGCAGAGGCCGCGTCTGTGAAGGCGTTTGAGGAAGATGTTGATGCGGGAGGAGACCTAAACGAGGCATGGA
The DNA here is from genome assembly GCA_018647505.1 of bacterium. Classification (GTDB taxonomy): domain Bacteria; phylum Babelota; class Babeliae; order Babelales; family JABGSX01; genus JABGSX01. Next base: position 20,201 of record JABGSX010000028.1, read on the forward strand.
GATTGCATGGAGAAAGATTTAAGGTTATTAGTCAAAAGAAAAAAGAATTAGAGGCGATGCTTAAGAGGGGACCTGCTAGGGCTTAAAAATAAACTTTATTATGTTGTTAAATTATTAATTTTTTGTAGGAGGTATTCATGAAAAAAATATTATTTTTTGTCTTTTGTGGTTATTTGGCTTTTTTTAATGCTTGTTCTTTTTGTTCAGATGGTTCGGGAAAAACATTGGAGGAAAGTATAAAAGAGATTGGATCGCAAATAGCTTCAATGTGTTTAACTGCAAACACACAAAAAGAATTAAATGAGGCAGCTGGAATGGAGCTTACAGAGGTTGCTCTTAGATATAATATGGCAATGGAAATAGTGGACGGCCTTGTTGAGAGAAGAAACAAATTATTATTTGCTATTGGAGGAAGAAAAGCTGTTGTAAGAGGCGCCTTGTATGAATAAAAAGTTAATACTTTTTATTGTTTTTGGGTTGATCGCTTTTAACGGTAAAGTTTTTTGTGCAGAGGCGGCCGCAGCAAAAGCTTTAAAAGAGTTTAAGGTTGATGGCATGGATTATGGTATTGGTGATACTGTTGACGAGGGAGATTTTGGACGAATTGTTGAACAATTTAATCTTCAACCCACAAGACTATTTTGTCAGGATAATATTATTACAGAAAATCTTTTAGAACAATATGAAAAAGAAGCTTTTGTTGTAGTTTCGGATGATACATCTTTAATATTTTATTGCACATTGGATGGGGCTGCTAGGGCATTCAACGCTGTTTGGGGAAAAGGAGTTCGCTTTCACCCTGGGCAAAATTTTGGGCGTGTGTTTAGAAAGAAGCGAAAATAATTTTATAATTTTTATTTAGGATGATGGTTTTGTGATTATAAAATATAAAGACATTATAATTGGTTTTGTTTTTGTCTTTTGTTTGTTTTGCTCGCTTGAGTTGTTTTGTCCTAAAGATCGAAAATTTATTCCAAAAGGAAGTGTCTGGGTCGCTTGTGGTGATGGCGTTTTATACAACTGCAAAAATTATGACGCTGGAGATGTGATAGATTGTTTTGAGATTGATGATGAAATGGGCTTAACAAAGGGTTGTTTAATTCAATTGCCGTTGAATGATTATTCGGGGCGTGTTGCGGAAAAATGTGAAGAAATTGCGTATGTTAAGCGCGTTTGCTTTTTATCTGTAGAAAGTTTTGTTGAATATTGGTTTTCTCCTGAAAAAGCCGCGGAAACCCAGTGTTTTATAAGTCAATTTATCTAGTAAACTATAGACTTTTATATTATAAAAATTGTAATATAAAAATATGCTTATGTGATAATTGAGTTTTTATAAGAGGAGTAAAAAGAAGGAATTAGTAAAGAGTATTAATAGTTTTGTTTTTTTTAAAAGGAGACCTGATATGAAGTATAAAGGTTTAATTTTCGCAATTTTGTTATCCAGTTCTTTTGTTATGTTAAAGTCAGAAGTCGTTACTATAGGAACAGCACCACCTCCAGGTCAAGGGCAATTACCACCTCTAACTAAGCTAGGTCAAATGACCAGTTTTATTTCAGAAAGCATTATGACTCCTGAAGAAGCTTTAGATAAAGCAAGGTCTGTTGTTAAGGGATTTCGCAAAATGGCTGCAAGCAACAGTTTAATTCTTCAAAAGTATCATAGCCAAGCGAAGCTAGTTCTTAATGTTTTAAAAGCATATATTCCTATTTTAAGACTTAAGTCTTCTAGCGATATTTTAAAACAAAACTTAATTATGTTACAGAATGCTTCTGCAAGTGGTGTTCGTATTACATTAAACTATATTAAAAACATTTTACTTAAGATGCAGGCAAGTAAAGACCCAGTAGTTAAAAGGTTTTTATTGCGTTCTGGTTTGAATAGTTTGATTGCGCCTCCTGCAATTGCGCCTCCTGCAATTGCGTCTCCTGCATATACTTACACGGCAAACAAGAATTTTACAATTGGTAAGACTAAGTACAAAAAAGATGTTGTAATTCCAAATGTTATAGCACAAAAACTTACTAAAAAACATTATACCGTATCTATGAGTTGTGGCACATTCAGTCCAACTTATATACCAATGGAGTGTGGAGATAATAAAATTACTAAAGATGCTTATATTGTTCATGTACCACCGACAGGTATTATGGGTGGCTCTACCACATATTATTTTGCAAAAGGATACAGCAAATTGTCTGGTAATAATATTTATGGAAAACCTATTCCAAAGCCAGTAGCCTATCATCAGCCTGTAGATACATCAAAGCCAGCGTCGTTAGGTGCTTCAGAGTCAGTAGTTGTTCCACAATAAGGTTCCACATAACTAAATAATTATATAAGTTTTGTTAAGGCCGCAACATTGCGGCCTTTTTTTTTGCAAAAAGATTAATTTACTGGCATTATTTTCCCTAAAGTAAAATATTTTAAGGAAAAAAATATGAAAAAAGCATTCTTCTTTTTGGCATTTTTATTTTTTGCAAATTCCATTGTTCCAGAAGACGTTATAAGCTTGTCTATAGCAAGTGAGTATGACCCGTATTTTAAAGGTGTAGACCTTTTTAAACGAGGTGCTTTGGGTGGAGTTACACTAAGCTTTTCTGCTATAGAAGAAGTTGCAATTAAAGCCGGTCTTAAAAGAGTTGATATTTATGGAGAAATAAAGGAGCCACAACAAGCAGGGTTTGAAGATTTTTTATTTTTGTGTGCTACTACGGCACCAATTACAGTCGGTTGGAGTTCTGTGACAGTTCGCAAATCGCTTACGTATTTTGTAAAAAGGGAAGACTTAGGTCTTTTAAAATCATCCGCTTCGGAGTTTGGTAAGGGTTTGGTTTTAAAATTTAAGGCTGAAGGCGATGGTGATGATAAAACAGCAGGGGTTTATGATAGGTTTTGTCTTTACAGTGGGGTTTGACAAATTAAAGCTTCTTCTATTTTTTGTTTTTAGTTTTTTTTTATAATCGAAGGATTTTTTTTAATGAATAAAAAGTTTATATGTTTACTTTTTTTGTTAACGGGATGTTTTTTTGTTGCTAGTGCTATGGATGTAAGTTGTGGGCTTTGCGTTGTGCATATTCCTGTTAGTTATGGTGAAAAGACGTTAGCGATTGGCTCAAGAGTTTTATTTAAAACGGCAGAGGCGATAGCTGAAGAAAATGGTCTTAAAAGAGTGGCATTTTGTCCGGGACTTGAGACATTTTTAATTGATAAGGGGTATCGCATGGCGGCGGCGGAGCTTTGTCGGCTAAGAAAACTTTGTGAGTCTGAGCCTACAATGGTTATGCCTGTTTTAAGTCAAAGAGGTCTTTGTAGTTGTGTTTATTATGTTGATGACGTAGATGCGGATTATTTTTTGGAGGAACAGGGTAAGCTTATTCCTAAAGATCTTTTTCAACAATAATTTTTTTAAAATCCTATTAGATTGATGTATGTTTTGTTTAGGGCTGACTTCGTTTGCACAGGGTTATCCAGTGGTGTATTGAATGGGTTGTCTTTGAATGGTGCAAATGAACATTATTTTGTGTTCGTATACGTCCCGTTCGACTCGGCATTATGCCTCGCTCAGGGCATTCGGACATTATTATGCTCATTTTGCTCAGTACGAACGGATAAAAACAAGCTGGATTTTGAATTTTAAGTGTCTACAAAAAGGTTGCAGGGTCATGGCACTCTGTATAAGGTTAAAAACTGTTCGCACAGGGTAATCCAAGGGCGCATCGCATGGGTGTTTTTGGACGGTGCAAATGAACTTTATTTTGTGTTCGTATACGTCCCGTTCGACTCGGCATTACGCCTCGCTCAGGGCTATCGGGCATTCGCGTTGCTCATTTCGCTCAGTACGAACGGATAAAATCAAGCTATATTTTGAATTTTAAGTGTCTACAAAAAGGTTGCAGGGTCATCGCACCCTGTATAAGATTAAAACCCGTTCGCACTGAGTGAGGCCGTAGGTCGAATCGAATGTGAGCGAACGGATAGTAGCGTATATACGAGCGGGAAAATTTATTTTATTAATGGATATTTTTTAAAGCCAACAAGTTTACATTCAGGTTGTGGGATAAGCCCGAACTTTTTGTAACACATTTTTTGAATTTCTATTGCCAGATCAATTATATTATTTGTATTTGTTCCTATTTTTGTTGCTAACATGTTTGGGTGTTTGTGTGAGACATGTGCCCCACAAATGTTTAGGTTGCCAGCAATACAAAGCTTTGAAAGATAATAAATAACATTAGTTGTTTTATTATTTGTAAGCTCTACCTCTTTTTTTGTAAAATTGCGAAAGAAAAAACCACAGGTTCTTTTTGTTGGGTATCTTGATTTTCTTTGTCGAATAATTTCATCATGTCTGCCTTTGGCGTAGGCACATTCTAATTTTGTTCCTGGTTTTAATTTAAATGTTGTGTCCAATAAGATATGGTTTTCGTTTTTTAGCTTTGATGTGTTGTATCCAAAATTGAACCATTTTTGCTCAACATTGATAATTTTATTTGTTGATTTTTCAAGGATTTTTGAACATGCAACATAGTCTCCAATATTTTTTGAAAAGTATTTTATGTTGTTGCAAAGCGCGCCACCAACAGAGGCCGGTATATATGCAAATTCTTCAAGGCCAATAATACTGTTTTTCATACAATATTCTATAAGTTCAAAAATTGTTGCTCCTGCCTGCGCGTTTACCAGAACATACGATTCATAAAAAATGTGGGAGATTCTTTTCATTTTAGGTGTAATTACTATTCCATCAAAACCATCATCGCTAATTAGTACATGTGCTCCTTGCCCAAGAATAAAAACTTCTAGATTATTTTTATTGGCAAAATTTAAGGCAAGCTTTATGTCTGTTGTTGTTTGTGGTTCGCAATAAAATTTTGCAGAGCCACCTGTTTTGAACCAGTTTTTTTCTGCAAGAGGAATGTTTTTAAAAATTTCTAAGGTTTTTGTTTGAATGGATAATAAAATACAAAGTATTAGTAATATATATTTTTTCATGGTTTAATCCAAAGCGGTTTCTTTTCAGTAAACATTTGTGAGATTAGTAGGTGCAATAGTTTTATGCTTTTCTTTACTTTCAATTTTGTCTTTTGTAAGAATATTAAGATAAGTTGAACATAAAAAAGGAAGGAGGGGCCAGTCATTAAAAACACTTTTCGGACTTGTATTTTTTGTTAATTTTCTTGTAAGGAGAAGTTTATGAATAAAAAGCTTATAGCCTTAGCTGGTTTGATTTTTGTAGCTGCTGCATTAGATGCTACACGCTATACAGATCCTGGAGGATTCAATGGGTATAGTACAACAGTGGGTGGAATTTATAGCTCTAATCAGCCTAAGTGGGTAAATTCAGCAGATCTAGGAACAATTAATAGTGAAATTGCACAAGTTGTTACCGATTCAGAAATGAAAGTGTTCAAAAAGGAAGCAAAAAGATTTGTTAAATCTTTGGATAAAGAGTTTAACAAGAAAAAGAAGAAGAGTTTTCCAAAGCTATATGCGCGTATTAAAAAACTAGAAGCATTTGCCAATGACCTTAAGAAAAAAGATTTAGTTATGTTCTGGCATCGTTCTGAGTTATTTCTTCATTATTTGTTTACAAAGTTGTGTTTAAAAGGTCTTAAACCCAATTCACAGTTTGTAAATTTTGTTAAGGAGAGTATGAAGAATTGGTATAAGGCCCACGAAAAATATATTAAGATGATTAGCACACAAACCAATAATCCTAAACTAGAGGCCCAATTAAATACACTAGTCCATATACATAACAATGGAGCTAAAGCTACGGCTAGATATGGCGTTAGTATTAAACCTATTTTAGAGGTTTATAGTTCTGGTAAAATATTATATAAAGCTGTAAATAAGAAAAAAGGAAAGGTTTCTGTAGCAGGTTGGCCTTCTGATCCCGTCGAACCTGTCGGGCACCACCTTTGATCTGCTAGATTGTATTAATATTAACAAACATCCCGGGAATTCTTGGGGTGTTTGTTTTTAATAATAGATATGTTTTCTTTACTTTTAATTTTGTTTTTTGTAAGAATAATAAAATAAGTTAAGCATAAAAAAGGAAGGAGGGACTAGTCATTAAAAACATTTTTCAGTTTTGTTTTTTTGTTAATTTTTTTGTAAGGAGAAGTTTATGAATAAAAAGCTTATAGTTTTAGCTGGATTAATTCTTGTATCAGCTTCATTAAATTGTAAAAGACGTTTGAGTGGTTATCGTATTCCTTCTAGTGCTCGCGGAAACTTGGGAGAGGATCACGAAGCCGTTACAGGAACAACAACGGGTGGACTTACTGGATCAGCCCAGCATGCTATACCACAACAGACATCATGGTTGCATCAAACTGATACATCACATATTTACGCTGAAATTGCAACATATGTTACCCCTAAAGAAATGCGTGTAATTAAAACAGAAGAAACAAAATTTGTTAAGTCTTTGAAAAAAATGTACAAGAATAAACAGCTAAAGAACTTAAAGGGCTTATATTATAAGACTAGCCAGGCAGATAAGTTTAAATTGGGCGCGTCATATGTACCATCAGTTTTAGACCTAGTTATTTTAGCTAAAAACCTTAACAAACAAACCTTGGCTGAATTTGATCATGCTTGCCAATTGCACCTTCATAAATTAATTACACTGTTGCATGACCTGGACATGAATCCATTTTATGTGACATTTGTTAAAAAACTTATTACAGCGTGGTATGCTGAAATAGTAAAAGTTGTTACAAACATTCTGGCCAAAACTAAAAATACTATACTCAATGGCCATTTAACCACATTCGCACTTGCGATCAACAAAGGAATTGCATCTGTATATAAGAATTACAATATTGTAATTCCTGCAATTGTTATTAAGAATACTGGTGTTACAGTTCAAGGCTTTAGCCTTAACTTTAACCACGTTCCAAATGTAGATCACGACTTAACACTCGATGGCCATAAGATTGCTCCTTATTTATAATAAATAGCTGTAAAGTTATAAAAAAAGCACCCCGGAAATTTCCGGGGTGCTTTTTTTATAATAATGGATATGTTTTAAACCCAACCAGAATACATTCTGTTTGAGGGACAATATCATACTCACGTTTTACAAGTTCTTGCATTGTGCGTGCAACGGCAATAATATCAGCTGATGTTGCATTTCCACTGTTTACAATCATATTTGCGTGTTGGTGAGAAACGGTTGCATTGCCAAGGGTTAAGTTGCCTTTAATTCCAATTTTGTCGAAATAATAGGCTACGGAGATCATTTTTTTTCCGTTAATTTCTAAAGTTACTTCGTCTTCTGAAAAATTTCTAAAAAAACAACCGCATGTATGCGAAGTTGGGTATCGGCAGGTTCGTTGCCGAATAATTTCATCGCGCTTGCCTTTTGCATAAGCGCATTCTTTTTCAGAAATGATTTTAAGTTCAAATGTTGCATCTACAAGAATGTATTTTTTTTCGTGCAATGTTGATTTGTCATAACCAAAATTAAACCATTCTTTGTCTACAGATTTTGTTTTGCCAGAAGTAACTTCCATTACAGTTGCACTTGATAAAAAGTTGCCTATAAAGCTTTTAAAGTAATGCATGTTAATATAAACGGCGCCACCAATTGAGCCTGGTATACATGCAAATTCTTCAAGCCCAATAATGTTGTTTTCAAGACAATAACCTATAACCTCATCAACTTTTGTGCCGGCGCTTGCAGTTACAAGTGCGCAGTCATTTTGTTCAATTTTATGTGAGATTGTTTTAATTTGAGGATGTATAACCAATCCATCAAAGCCTTGGTCTGAAACTAATATATTTGCGCCTTGGCCAAGAACAAAAATTTCAAGTTTGTTTTGATTTGCAAATTCTATTGCTTCTTTAAAATTTTGTGCTGTTTTTGGTTGGCAATAAAATTTTGCACAACCACCTGTGCGAAACCAATTTTTATCTGATAAAGGAACGTTCTTTTGAATATTCATATTTAATCTTTTTATGTATGTTTTTTTCTTAAAAAAACCTTATAATAAAGGTATCATTTGTAATTTGCTTGTCGAGTTTTTATTTAAATTAATTTTGAGGTTTAATTTGAGGTTTAAATGGTTAAGTTTTATTTAATTTTTTTATTGGCTTGTTGTTCATTTTTTAATATTTCTTGTTGTGATTCGGAGCATTACCGTGGTGTATTTACTAAAGTTACTGTAAAACACGATTTTATTGCTGGTGGAAAACTATATACGCCAAGGTCAATAATTTCACGAGAAGAAGTTTTTAAATTGTGTGGTAAATGGCGTTTTTATTTTGATGATATAGCCGTAAAAAAAGATTGTACTGTGCAAATGGATGTTTATTTGGATGGTCGTCTAGATTCTGTTTGGTGTTGGAATGAACCAAAATAACTAGCTTTGTTTTTGGGTAATAATTATGAAGATTTTTAAATGCTTAGGTATTTCTTTTTTTATATGCTTTTCTTGTTTATATGTTCACGGTGCTGCTGTGGAAGACATAGACAGTGAAATGGAAATTGTTATTTGCCAAAAAATGGACACGATTTCTGAAGTTGTAAATGATCATGTATCATGGGAGCGTGCACAGGAAATTGCGGCTGCTCGTGGGTTATTTTTAAAAGAGTTTGATTCTAAGCCACGGAAAGAGTTTGTAGATAAAGCGTTTATGCTTGGAGTGGGGCATTCTTGGGGCGCGAGAACGTTTATTCTATGGTTTGAGAATCATGAAGTATATAGGTGTTTATAGGTATAATATAATTGTTGAAATGGATGAAAAAAAATGAATAAGAAAATTTTAATATTTTTTGCTTTTTTAGTTTTTGCTACAAAAATGTTTTCTGCTGCTATGGTTCTGACACCAGTAAAAGTTAATAAATATATCCTTAATGATGGCGTAGTTCTCTATGAGGATGGTGAAATGATAACAAGGGCTGCCGCTGATGCATTGTGCTCAGAAAGAGGGTACGCTTATAATATTGTTAAAGCTGGTATTTCTGCTCAGTCTAAGCAAAAGAGATCTGCGACATCTGTTATGGAAACTAGCGTTTTTGTTGGTGGTAGAGAAATGCTATGTTATTGGTTTGATTCCATAGACAATTACGTTGATGTGGTTCTTAATGGTTAAGGTTAATTGTTAAATTTCAACTTTTGGTGGGCTTTATGAGAAATAGAGTTTTAGCATTATTTGCTTTTTGTTGCTTCGCTTTATCATTTAAGGTTTTTTGTGCTGATGAAAAAGATGTTTTTGTGTTTGATACAATTCGTTTTTCAGGGGGTGCTTTTGAGCCAGGAGCCTGTATCTTGCGTGCACAGGCAGATGAAGTCGCGGTCGCAAAAGGTTATGTAGAGCATATTGTTTTTCACGATACTGACACAATTGCAACAGCCGTTAAATATTTAGAAGGAGCATTAATGGTTCAGGTTTATTCTGCTGGTGGTTTGGAGAAGTATACATATTGGTTTGAAAACAGAAGGACTTTAGGCACGGCATTATTAAAAAGATTGTCAACATTGGGCTCAATAGCAGAAGGTGAAGAAGGCTCTGAGTAAAAGTGTTTTAACAAATTACAAAATTAATAGTTTTTTATATGCAGGATAAATATATGAGAAAAAATATTATGGCATCGCTTCTTTTTTGTTGTTGTATTTTTTCTTTGAAGCTTATTTGTTCGGATGGTTCTTCTTGTCTGTATCATATAGTTCGTACAAGTGATTATTTTTCTGAAGATGTTTTACATGTTTTATTGTGCGACGGTGATACTTCAAATGGCATGCTTCCAACATATATGACTCCAGCAAGAGCCAATGAGATAGCAGATAGAAGAGGGTATGTAAAACATATGACTTCTGGCCCAAATGCAATTTCATGTCTTTTAAATGCTAAAACTAGGTGTTTAATGCTAAGTGGGTATGCAATGGTGCAAGTTAAAGAACTTGACCAGAGTGAGGAATTTACTTATTGGTTTGATGATATACGCTCTTTAGACAGTGCGTTAGAAAGAGTCAGATTGGTAGGAGAGGTTGGAGAAGCTTACGAGTAAAAACAGGGTGAGAGTCGCAATTTTGATGTTTTAAGTTTGCAAAGGAGCAAGTAGTTTGCTCCTTTGCTATTTTTTTTTTATCCTTATCAAAAATGTTTTTTGTAAAAATAAGACAATTTTCCGAAAGGCCAGAGGGATATGAAATTATCGATTGCGTGGATTTTTGATCATATTGGAGTTGACTGGAAAAAGTACGAAATTCGCGAACTTGTCGAAAAATTTAATACAACTTCTGCAGAGGTTGAGGGTTTTGAACGAGTTGTTCTGGATCTTGATCAATTTAGCCTGGCAAAAGTTTCTGACATTACCAATAAAAGTATTACAGTCGATTGTGTAGAGTGGGGCAAAGAAATTGAGCTTCCATTTCGCGATGACGCAATTGAAAATGTGTCATATTTGATAAAAAAAGATGGAGCTAAATATTGTTGGGCAAAAATGACAGATTTTCATTCAATAAAAGAGCATTTAATGCCAGCTGTATTTTGTGATGAGCATATGCAAAATGGGGAATGGAAAAAGAACTTTGAGGCCGACGATTATATTTTGGATATAGACAACAAGTCTCTTACTCATCGGCCTGACTTATGGGGGCATCGTGGTATTGCTCGCGAAGTTGCTGCAATTTTGGATGTTCCATTTTTAGATGAAAAAAAGTTTTTATCAAATAAACCAATAGAAAAATATGATTCTGAATATAAGAATAAAGACAAAAATGAGTTTTCAATCGTAATTGGCGACACAAAAGTTTGCAGACGTTTTGCGGGTTTGTGTGGAGACATTGATGGTTTTTATCCATCACAGTTATGGATGGCTGCAAGGCTTGCAAAGGTTGATACTCGCCCAATTTCTATGTTAGTTGATGCTACAAATTATGTCATGCTTGATATAAGTCAGCCAATGCATGCGTTTGATGCAGATACAATTTCTTCTCTTTCCATTTTGGTTCGTTTGGCAAAGAAGGGTGAAAAACTTACATTAATTGATGATCAAGAACTTAAATTAACCACAGATGATATTGTGGTTACCGATGGTACAAAGCCAATTGCTCTTGCCGGAGTTATGGGTGGTAAGAACACAGAAATTACTACAAAAACAACCAAATTGTTTTTAGAGTCTGCAAATTTTGATCCTGGCCTTGTTCGTAAAACATCTTCCAGATTTGATGTAAGAACGGAAGCCTCTGCTCGCTTTGAAAAAAGCCTTGATCCAATGCAGAATACAACCGGTATATTACGTTTCTTGAAGTTATTTGAAGATGCTAACGTAAACCTTAAAACGTCAAAACATATAATTTCTGTTGGTCCAATTTCCGCAGAGTCAATTTTGGAAATAGAACACAATTTTTTGGAAAAAAGAATTGGTGTATCACTTAAAAAAGAGCAAATTGTCTCAACATTAAGCAAGCTTGGTTTTAAGGTTGATATAGAAGTTACTGAAAAAAAAGTTGTGTACAAGGTTGTTGTTCCAACTTTTAGGGGTACAAAAGACATTACAATTCCAGAAGACATTGTTGAGGAAGTTCTTCGTTTTTATGGATTTGATTCTGTCCCTCTCGAGTTACCTAGACGTGCGGTTGTGCCACAGAATAACGAAAAAATATATCGCTTAAGAAAAATTAAGAATTTGTTGGCTGAGCACCTTAAAATGTACGAAGCTAGCAATTATCCATTTTATAATCAGGCATTTTTGGAAAAGATTAATTGGAAGCCACAGGGGCCTGTTTCTGTAAAAAACCCTGTCTCTGAAAACTGGAAGCACTTAGTTTCAACATTGATTCCTGGGTTATTGGCAAGTGTTGAGCACAATGCTGCTCAGAGACCGGTTTTAAGATTTTTTGAGTGGGCACGAGTTTGGTTTTATGATCAAAGTAAAAAAGACAAAGTCATAGAACAAAAAATTTTATCTGGAATTTTGTTTGATGCAAACAAGTCGATAGATTTTTATGAGGCAAAAGCTTTACTATGCTCAGTTTTTGAACTTGTAGGAATGGATGTTTCTTGGGTGCAGCAGGAAACGGTTTATTATCCATGGTTTAAAAAATATCAAACAGCACAATTGTTGGTTGATGGGCAGGTTCTTGGAGTTGCCGGCAAGGTTGACCCTCTATTTTTTGGTGACATTGTTGATGGCGATGCATTTATTTTTGAACTGAACGGGGACATGTTGTTGGACTATAAGGTTTCTGGAGGTCGTTACAAAAAAACAGCCAAATATCCGTCTGTGTGGCTTGATATAAGTGTTTTTGTTCCGCTGGCTGTGATGGTTGACGATGTACAGAAATTAATTTTTGGTGCCGACGATCGTGTCAAAAAAGTTGAGCTTAAAGATTTCTTTGAAAAA
>JABGSX010000029.1 GCA_018647505.1 bacterium
CGGCCACTTGTTGTCCTAATACAAAAAAATAAAATAGAACGCGAGGCTCGGTTGCATTGTATTTTCGGTCTCGAAGAATCCGTTAGTCAGCAAACAAAATATAAAATTGTTCAGTGGGCGGCATATCAAAAAGATTTTGTAAAAAAAATTCCTGGAGTTCCAGATAAATATAAAAAGCAGCGGGCCTTGTTAAAGCAATTGCATATTGAAAGCTTGGATGAAAACGAATCCGCTCTTATGTGTAACAAGGTTAAAGAAGCTATAATAAAAAAGGTTCTTCATGTGGATGTATGAAGACATTGTCTGTCTTGTTTTTAGGATCATTAATTTGGGTATTTTTGTAGGACTTGCTGCCTTTCTGTTTAAAAGAAAAATTATTCCAATTATCTACAAAAATATTTCTGAACAAAAGAATGAGCGAAATAGCTTGGATGTTCAGTATATTTCATTAGAAAAAAAGCTAAGGGCTATTAAGATGGAAATCGATGGTCAAGATAGGGACAGTATTGACGTTGAGGCTAAGATAAAAATTTGGAACAAAACGTTTGAAGATAAACAGAAGCTAGAATTTGAAGAAAAGAATAGGGTTTTAAAAAAAATGGTTGCCAGAATAAAAAAACAACAGGAATTTTTAAACATGTACTCTGTGCGGCAAAACATTTTACCGCAGGCTCTTTTTGAGGCAGAAAAAGATCTTAATGTGCAGTTTGTGGATGAAAAGAAACAAAAAAAGTTTGTGGGTCTGGTCTGTAATATCATAGCAAAGAGAGCTTAATGAATATTCAAAAACGCATTATTTCACGAAAATATGCCAGAGCATTTTTGAATATGTTTTTTCAGAATATTGATGAGGGACAGATTGTTAATTTAGTAAGAGTTTGCAATTTTTTAGCCGAGAATAAAGGCCTTCGTTTGTTTTTTCGCCTGTCTTTAATCTCAACAGAAAAAAAGGTTACAGTTTTAAAAAAAATATTGGCGGAACATGATCTTAATCATCCATGGGATAATCTTGTAGAATTATTAGCAAAAACAAAACGAATATTTTTATTCTCAACTGTTTCGTTTTATATTCAGACATTTTATATGGAGTTGGTTAAAAAAATTGAATGGAAAATTTCAAGCTCATATCCATTAGAATCAGATCAAAAAAAATCAATAGAAAAATTTCTTGCTGGAAAAACAAATAATACAGCTAAGTGTATGTATACTTTGGATAAAAATTTAATTTCTGGTGTCCGAATACAAAGTAAAGATTTATTGTGGGAATATTCTGTTTGCAAGTCGCTGCGCAGTATAAAAAGAATCGTTAGAGGTAAAGAGGGGCTATGAGAGTTAAAAGTACCGACTTAACATCATTATTTGAAAAAGCATTGTTAGATGTACCTCAAAATGAGCTAGAGCAAATAGGTGTTGTTGTTCAAACTGGTGATGGAATTTGCCACGTGTATGGTCTTAATAAGGCGGTATATGGCGGCTTAGTTGATTTTGAAAATGGAAACCGTGGAATTATCTTTGATCTAACTGAAGATTCTGTAGCTATTTTTGTTTTGTACAAAAATATACCTGTGGCAGAGGGAGAGGTTGTCCGCAAAGTTGAGGGTGTGTTTGAGGCACCTGTTGGAGAAGAGCTTTTGGGTCGAGTTATTAATGCGATAGGTGCTCCTCTTGATGGTTTAGATCCGCTCAAGACAAAAGAAACTCGAGCTGTTGAGGTTTTGCCGGCTTCAATAATTGAGCGTGAAAAGGTAAATGAGCCGTTGGAAACAGGAATAATAAGTGTTGATGCATTGGTTCCAATTGGAAAGGTCCAGCGTGAGCTTATTATTGGAAACAGAAATACAGGTAAAACTGCTATGGCAATTGACACTATTTTGAATCAAAAGGGTAAAGGTGTTTATTGTATTTATGTTTCTATTGGCCAAAGACAGGCAAAATTAGCTCGTATTATAAAAACTCTTGAAGAGCACGATGCTCTTGACTATACCGTTGTTGTAAGTGCCGATTCAAGCGAATCTGTTTTGAATCAATATTTGGCTCCATATGTAGGATGTTCTATAGGCGAGCATTTTATGTATAATGGCAAAGATGCGCTTGTGGTATATGATGATTTAAGTAATCATGCAATTGCTTACAGAGAAATGTCTTTGCTTATGCGCCGTTCTCCGGGCCGAGAAGCTTACCCTGGAGATGTTTTTTTCTTGCATGCACGATTGCTTGAAAGATCCGGAAAATTATTAAAAGGTGGTTCTCTTACTGCATTGCCGATTGTACAAATCCAGGCCGATGATATTACTGCATATATTCCAACAAATTTAATTTCGATTACTGATGGCCAAATTTTCTTAGATACACGATTGTTCAAAAAAGGAAATCGTCCAGCGGTTAATGTTGAACTGTCAGTCTCTCGTGTTGGTGGAGCAGCGCAGACACCGGCTGTCAAAATGCTCAGCAAGTCTTTGCGCTTAGAATTGGCGCAGTATAATGAGTTATTAAACTTTGCCCAATTTGGAACAGAGCTTGACGAAATTTCACAAAAAATTATTGAGCGTGGCCATGTTGCTGTAGAAGTTTTAAAGCAGGCTCAGTACGAAACATATACATTTGTTGATGAGGTATTGTTGTTATTCTTGCTGCAAAAGAACTTTCTGGATAAGGTTGAGCTTAAGCAGGTTCAGGTTTTTGTGACGCAATTTATAAGTTATGTACAGTCTGTTTATTCCCAAGAATATAAAAAAATAGAAAAAGATGCAGCTATTGACGATGCGATGAATAAGCAGTTAAAAACGATAGCAACAGAGTTTAGAAAAATTTTTGTTCCGGCTTGATATGGTAAAATTGATAAAAAAGATTGTAAAGTTGTGATAATCAAATAAAATGTAAAGTAAATGTGTGCCCGTAGCTCAGTTGGATA
>JABGSX010000030.1 GCA_018647505.1 bacterium
AAAACCAAGTTGCAATTCTTTTTGAACTGTAGCGCCGACAACTCCACCGGCTAAAGCCTTTGTAGAAAAAGCTGACACAGCCATAAGCTTTATTGCAGGCAAAATGGAAGCGTAATGATATACAACAAGCAACACCGCAGAAACAAAAAATACAACAACTTTTACAGGAACAATACTATCGGAAAAAGCAATAATCCTGTGAGCTCCGCCCAATAAAACATAGAGCAGAAATAAGATTATGCACAATGCTATGATATAGATATTGCTTACTCCAAGTGTTTTTACCAACGCAAGACGAACAGAATTACACTGCATTGCATTACCACTTGATAAACCATAAAGAAGACAAAAAAATGAAAAAAGATAAGGCAAAAACTTTCCACCAGGAACCCTACTCAGATAAGCTACAGGGCCACCATGGCTACCTCCTGATGCCGAAAGACCAATAAAATGACTTCCCAAGTACACCTCGGCATACCGAATAATCATTACAAAAAAGCCAGCAATCAGAAGCCAAAATGCAGCTCCAGGACCACCCGCAGCAATTGCAACACCCATCCCAGCCAAAGAACCATTTCCCAGACTTGCACTCAAAACACTCAAAAATGCCTGAAAAGGTGTTAGGTCTGCATCTTTTTTTTCCTTCACACCCTTATCAGAAGGCGCAAACGAATACTTTATGCTCTTGAAAAAGCCACGAAATTGCATAAAACACAACGCAATCGTCAGGATAAAACCTATTCCGCAAAAATACAGAATAATTGGGCCACTCCACATAAAATCTACAAACCTTATAGTCAAAGATTGAAGATCCATTTTAAATTTCCTTCCGATCTTGTGTTAATAAAAAATAAACAACACCTCAAACAAGCCAACTTTTGTCTTTTGTCTAAGGATTTTTTATAGTATAAAAAATGGAACTATTTTTGTAAACGAAATAACAAAGGGTTAATACAAGTGAAATTTTTGGCATTGGACCTTGGAGACAGGTGGATAGGGAGTGCTACATCCGATGTTCTTGGTATAGCGGCAAAACCACATATAACCATTGAGAAAAAAAACATAATTCAATTTTTAAAAAAAACTTTTTCATCAGAATCAATTAGTAAAGTAATTGTTGGTTATCCTAAAACTCTTCGCGGAACAGAAAGTGAACAAACTAAAAAAGTTATCAACGAAAAGAACAGGCTGGAAGCATCTTTTCCAGAAAAAGAATGGGTTTTGTGGGACGAAAAATTTAGTAGCCAATATGCATCGAAACTAAAAAAAACCAAGGATGTAAATCAACGGTCACACTCAGTTGCTGCCGCCTTTATTCTTCAATCCTACCTTGACCACTTACAATTCAAATCAACATTGTAATGGTAAAAGTTATAAGCTTGACAACAACTTGGACATTACTTAATATTCTGTGAGCGTGGCCTCTGTTTTATGAAGTATCCTTTGAAGGAGAATAGCTAAATGAAATGTAAAAAATGCAGCGGGTTAATGGTAGTGCAAACGTTTTTTGACCACTTTTTAAACTTTGACGGCTGGAAGTGTCTAAACTGCGGAAGAGTTGTTCCAAAAAAAGAAAAGACTCTTGAGTATGATGCGTTTAGCTCGTTTTACCAACAACAAAAATGTAAAAACCGAGGACGTTAAAAAGGACATGACAAAGTTTCTCGCCTTTCAGCACAATTACAACGGAATAGACATTGCTCTATTTGAAAATGATAATGTTGTCGAAAAGGTACAAGACGACAAAACACACGCAAGTAAAAACATTATTCCTCTTACAGATTCACTTTTGAAAAACAATAATCTGACAATTTCTGATATCGATTTCATAGCAATCAACCAAGGCCCTGGGCCATTTACAACCCTGCGAGTGATTATAACTACAGCAAACGGAATTAGCTTCGCATCTAAAAAACCAATCGTAGGCATCGATGGAATAAAAGCATTTTTTAATGAACATAAAAATACAAACTCATCCGTCACAATAGCAATGCTTAACGCGTACAGTAACGATGTTTACTATGCAATATCACCAAATAAAAAAGAGATTCAAACAGGATACAAAAACATCGAAGTATTCTTAAAAGAAATCACTCAAAAACATACAAATGAAAAAATAACACTCATAGGAAACGGAACAGAGTTACACAAAGATATGATACGATCTATATTTGATAAAAAAGCAATTCTGCCAGAACCAATGCCACAAACATGTAGTATCGAACAAGTTGGAATAGAAGCATTGCAAATATGGAACTCTAAAGATTACAAAAAAACTTTTCAGCTAACACCTTTGTACCTAAAGCAGGGAAACTACAAGCCATCGATACAAGATTAAACCCTACCCAAAATTATAATTTATTCGGTATTATGCCTCGCTCAGGGCGTTCGGACATTATTGTTGCTCATTACGCCTGTCCTTGGTGAACACGGTGAATCGAATGTCTCACTTCACTCAGCACGAACGGATAAAATAAAGCTTGATTTTGAGTTTTATCTTTGTATTTACAGTCAACGAAGTACATATACAATACGATGGAATAAAGAAACATCGTCTATAGTTAGTTACCTTTGATCTTCTCGTTTTATTTCTTTTGATAACCCAGGGTAATAAAGCGCAAATTCATGCTTCGCTTGTTTTTTCATTCTTCTTTTTTGTTATTTTATTCCACAACTTTATTACAAAATCCTCAGCCTCTACATACTTTATGAAAAAATATATTCCACAGATGGTAGCCCATTCCGATATTTTAGATTTCTCTTCTGGAAGTGGAGGCAAAACAGAAGGGTCTCCCGGGTTTAGATCAAAATCTTGCAAAAAGGCATCATGTTCGGATAATGGCTCACTCTTTAAATCTTCTGTTGCAGATTCAGGCAAATTAAATTTGGAGTTTTCCTCGCACGCGATAGACAATGTAGCACATAACAAAGTTAAACAAATCAAACCAGAAAACAGTTTCTTTTTATATAATGTCATAAACTTCCTCTTAGACTGAAATAAACTATACTCAGGTATTAATAGAAAAATGTAACAAAAATACAAAAAAAGGGAATCGTATGAACGTCAAACCGACAGCGCTTGTCATTCTCGATGGACTTGGTTACGGAAAAAAAAAAGAACACAACGCATTCACACATGCACGCACGCCAAATTTGGATAAGTGGCTAAAAAACTTTCCACACGCAATTATTGACGCATCCGGAAAATCCGTTGGGCTACCTGATGGCTACATGGGAAACTCTGAGGTAGGACACATAACAATTGGCGCAGGAAAAATTGTCAAACAACAAATATCAATTATAAACAGCGCCATTCAAGACAAAACTTTTTACGAAAACACAAAACTTAACGCATTTTTAACAAACTTAGAGCAAAAAGGAACCAGCTTACACATCATGGGACTACTCTCAGACGCAGGAGTCCACAGCCATATAGACCATTTGTTTGCATATATAAAATCAATAAAAAAATATAAAATTAAAAAAATATTTATCCACGCATTTTTAGATGGAAGAGACACCCCACCCTACTCCGCAAAAAAATATTTAGAGTTGTTAGAAAAAGAAATACAGAAATATGACAACTTTTTCATTGCAAGCATACACGGACGTTTTTATTCCATGGATCGAGACCAAAACTGGAATAGAACAGAGCAAAGCTATCTTGTTTTAACGCAAAAACAAGCTATCCAAAGTTCGTGGAAAAAAGCTCTAGAAAAAAATTATTTGCAAAACATTTCTGATGAATTTATACCACCAACACAAATTTTAATCGATGGAACAATACAAAATGGCGACGGGGTTATATTTTTTAACTTCAGACCAGACAGAGCAAGACAATTAACAAAGGCTCTCGTAGAAAAACACTTTGCCAAGCACGGACACCTGAATATCTCATTTTTATGTTCTGTACCATATACACCAAAAACCGAAGACCAAGCTATTTTTAAAAAAATAAAGATAGAAAAAACATTGTTTGACTGGCTATCAGAAATGGGAAAAACAACCTTCACAATCGCCGAGACAGAAAAGTATGCACATGTAACCTATTTTTTTAATGGTGGAAAAGAAATAGCAGGCCAGAATGAAACACGTGTTTTAATTCCTTCACTTAAAACAAAAAATTACATAGATAACCCAGAAATGTCGGCAAAAAAAATAACACAAGCAGTTATTAAATCCATACAAAAAAAGCCATGTGACTTTTATTTAATAAACTATGCAAACCCAGATATGGTTGGACATTCTGGCGACTTTGATGCAACAGTTAAGGCGATAGAATTCCTTGATAAAGAAATTGGCAAATTATACACAGAGATAGTAGATAGGATGGACGGCACCTTGTATGTTACCTCGGATCATGGAAACGCAGAGTGCATGTTTGACACCAACTCTAATCAAAATCACACACAACACACTACAAACCCTGTTTTTTTCATAGCCATTGATAAAAGCATGTCAAACGGACACACACTGGAACTAAACGGACTTGCGGATATAACGCCGTTCATATTAAAAAATTTTGGTTAAAGCTTAGTTCTAACTTGAGTTATTTTCATTTTTAAGGCTGGGTTTAAAGATTTACAATAATCAACCAACCCCTGTGTAGAATAGCCTCGGCCTTTGAGATTATCATCTATATGAAATTCTCCCGCAAGATATTCGGTGTTTTTTAAGACTAGTGGTGGAGCATTTAACAATATTTCATATTCAGAGCCCTCACAATCAATCTTGAGAAATTTACATTTTTTTATATTAAATGTTCTGAATATCTGGTCCAAAGATATCGAGGCTACACAATGAGACAAAACAGAACTCGCCCCTTCTGGCCAATGTCTTTTTACAGAACCGGTAATATTTTCTAATGTCCCACTAGCTGAAAGCCAAGGGGCTGATATTACTTTTACGTCACGACCATTGCCAGTTACAGCTTTGTTTATAGGAACAACATTTGACACATTGTTTAGATTCAGGTTCTTCAATAAAGCTTCGTAATTTTCCGGAACCGGCTCAAATGCATATACTGTAAGCTCTGGGAACAATTTTGCATATAATATTGATATAATCCCTACATGAGCTCCAATATCAATCATTACATCGCCATTCACACAGGAAAAGTCACCAAAATAATACTCACCTTCGCTTATTTCTTTTTTTACTCCTTCAACGGCTCCATCATTTGGATGAGTCCCAACAAATCTTAGCATTTTTCCACAAACAGATAGACCAAAAGTTTCTCGGATAAGAAATATTGCCATTCTATCATTGTAAGAAGGCATAATAATCCGACTTTTTTCATCAAGGCACTGAACAAAACTAGAACCATCAGGGTTTATTATGCTCACATCAAGGCGCCTCAATTGAGCTCCATCAGAACTCATAATGGCTTTTTGTTTTGGGTTTAAACGAATAACATTGGATAAACTTTTGCCCGCATTTTCCTTTTCAACAGAAAGCTCCACAATTTGGACACATTCTGTTTGGTTATAAATTGCTATATTTTTGACGCTTGAACACCCGGCCTCCAAGCTATCTTTATAAAAAACTACATCATCTGCGCAAATAGAATAAACAAGTAATAAACAATACAGACTGCCGATAAACAATGATTTCTTCATTGGGAATACCTTTAATCCAAAAACGCCGGCGTAATATTCATTTTTAGATTCGGGTTAACAAAAATACAATAGTCAATAAGCCCTTGTATAGAATAACCCTTATTCGCCAAATCATTTGTAATGTGAAACTCTCCTGCTAGGTATTCCGTATTTTTCAAAATATCTAATGGCGATTTTAACAAAATTTCGTACTCTGAGCCTTCACAATCAATTTTTAGAAATTTACATTTTTTAATATTGTATGCCTTAAAGATGCTTTCAATTGTTAAAGATTGTACATCATAATAAAAATCAGGGAATTTTTCTTCTGGCCAGCTACTATTAACAAGAGTCGCAAGCTCCTTTTGCACACCCCCTGCGGAAATCCATGGAACACAGGCCATTTGAACATCCCTGCCATCTCCAGTAACAGCCATATTAACTGGTATTATGTTTTTTACATTGTTAAGTTCAATATTTTTTAACATTGCAAGATAATTGTCATAAACAGGTTCAAAAGCATAGACAGTAAGCTCTGGAAAGCACTTAGCATATATTATGGAAATAATTCCAACATGAGCTCCGATGTCAACCATGACATCACCTTTATTACATGAAAATCCTTCAAAATTGTATTCCCCGTTTAAAACTTCCGATATAACAACCTTTATGGATAATCCCTTAGGATGGGTAGGAACAAATTTAAAATTTATTCCTTTGTAAGCAAAATCAAAAGACTCTCCAATTACAAAACAAGTTTTATAATCAGACAAGCTATTGTTACTTCCAATATTTATCAACTTTTGTTCATCCAAAATAACTTTACTTTTTTCATCCACATACTGCAGATAAAATGAACCATCATCAACAGAAAGTTCTGCATCAAGCTCTATTACATCTTTCATGTCAAACATGGCTAAGCTTCTTTTTTGTATTTTTACCGTATCTTTTTGTGGTAAAAGCCTTCCCTCCTGCTTTTTACTGCAAGAAACCAAAACCTCTTGAGGTTCATGAGACAGATTTATAATTAAGGCACTTTCATCACCACAAGCAGCATCAAATTTCAGGCTAGAAGAGGCAAACATTGGACTTTTCGCTTGAATACACACGAAAAAGAAACTGCAAATAAGACCAATAATGTATATTTTTTTCATCACAAACCCTTTAACATCTATAAATAAAAAATGGACCAAACATATTGTCTGGTCCATTCTAAAAAACTACAAATAAAATGCAATAATTATTTTTTCATTTTTCGATATCTAATAATTCCGCTATCCTCTATCCCACCAACCTCAAAGCCAATACTCTCGTACAAGTGCCTTGCTGGCTTATTGTCCACAAGCGTTACAAGATCAATTTTGATACACCCATCTTTAAATAATTTATTAATCGAATACAACAACAGTTTTCGTCCTATTCCCTTGCCTCGCATAGATTTTTTTACAGACAAGAAAAGTATATCACCAACGTATGTATTTTTTTTGTAGTATGAAACAAACCCTGCAGGCTCACCTTTGTGATAATAGACTTTTATGGTATTTTTCCCCCAAGTATTTGGGTTCCGAATTGTACCTTTGTTTTTAACAAAGAAATCAACATAGTTCTTGTAGTAACCTTCTGGTGCCTGGAGCACAAGAAAATCCCAATCTTGCTCGATTACTTCGTATAACAAATTTGTGTCATACTTTGCCCTAAAATCGTATACCCCTTCACGCGGCAAAGCCAAAAAATAACCACCAAAACTAAGAATAAAAATAAAACCTATTAATAGAAAAATTTTTGTATACTTAGAAAACTTAATCATTGTTTTCCCCCTCATAATTAATTGAGTATAAACACAGCCCTTTTGCTGGAGCCGTAGGAAGATTTTGTACAGGGTTTCTCTCTTCTAGAGCTTTTTGTAAATGATGAGCATCAAGATCTTCTCTAATTGCAATCTCAAATGCTCCTCCAACAATCCTCCTAATCATGTAACGCAAAAATGACTTTCCTTTAACTACAATCCTGTATTTTTTGTCCTCTTCGAGACACTTGAGATCAATTGAATCTATTGTTCTTATTGTTCTTTCCCCCAAGTCTGCTCCTGTATAAAAGGAACGAAAATCATGCGTTCCAACAAAAACTTCTAATCCTGCTTTAAGTTTACTTAAACAAAGAGATCTTCTGCAATGGTATCCATATCGTTGTTCAAATGGAAGCACTCTGTGTACAAAAAAATCATAATGGTACACTTTTTGCTTAACATTTTTTTGTGGATGGAAAAATTGATCAGCCCCACTTACTGAACGAATTACAACATCAAAAGGCAACGCATTGTTCCAAACAGAAGCCAACGTCTCGGGATCAATTGGCAAATTGGTTGAAAGTTTTGCAACTTGACCAAAAGCATGCACTCCCGCATCAGTGCGAGAAGCCCCTACTATAGTTTTTTTTTTGCAAAAAGCAGAAAAAAAGGAATCCTCTAAAACCTGTATA
>JABGSX010000031.1 GCA_018647505.1 bacterium
CAAGAAGTGGTTGATCGAGGTCGTGAACGACTAGAAGAAGACGTAGAGGAAAATGGTAGTAGTGATGTCGTCGTTCAAGGGCTAGGCCAAATTGGATCACAAAATGCGGAAGACTTCTATAAAAACGATTGGTCAAAATGGCTACAAGAACTAGAGGGGGCAGAATAATAAAAAAAAGCTGTTTTTCAAATATATGGCCCCGTGTTTCGGGGCCATATATATTGCTGGTTTATTTTTTGAGGTATACACTTGTTAATTGTCCGTCACGGTACCTAATAAAATGTTCAAAAATCGCCCCAAACAAAAGTAACAAGCCAAACGATGAACATAAAAGCAACAATACAAAAGTTTCATTACGGAATAAGCTGGAATGGTTTTTTGTACGTTATACAAAAAATTGCATACACAGCGCTTTCTTTTATACTTTTTAAGCAATTTTCCATTCAAGATTTTTCATTGTGGGCCAACAGTAACAGCTTTATTTTTATAACCTTGTTGTGGCTCGACTTTGGACTACGCAAATCAATACCAAGGTACAGCCCGGTGTTCCAAAAATACACTCCAACAATGAAAAAATTTCTTCGGTGGGTAATTTCACTTCAAATAACCATTCTTATATGCGCAGCTATAATTTTAAAGCCTGCGCTCTTGTTTTGCGCAAAACTGATAAACCTATGCCCATCACCAACTCTTGCGAGCATAATTCTTATTTTGTTTGTTATCGAAGGAACTGTAATCCTTCTACAAATTGTTTTTCACTCTCATTTTTGGCAAAAACAATTTAATCTCATTTATTCTGCGGGAATTCTTTTAAGCAACTCTCTTAGTATCGCTCTTGTACTATATTCAAATAATAAACCGAATTTACTAGAATATCTTTTTGTTATAAAAGTCATATCTGGCACTTGTGTCATAATAGCTGCTGCATACACTCTACTTAGACTATACAAGAACGAATCTATCTCAACAGAAAAGCCCATAAACACAAAGGAAAACATTCATGCGTTTATAAAGCATTCAGCCATTATGTGGACAAGTACAAATTTAAAAAGTCTCTCGACTCGCAATATCGTTGTCCCCATTTTCACGTATGCCTTGGGGCCATGGTACGCAAACATATTTAAGGTCGCAAATGACGGGGCCATTCTGTTTTATAGAACAATTTTAAAAACGATCGGAACAACCGACACTTCGTTGCTCACTTACTTCGAAACCGACTCTTTTAAGAAAAAACATTTGGGCATTGCTTTTAAAAAGCTAGTACGTCAAGTAACAATACTAGCTATTCCGTTATTCGTGGTAATGATGTCAATCGGTTTTTGTTATTTTGACAGCTTAGAAAATTCATTCACATTCAAATTATTTGTAATAATGGCCACAGGGTGTTTACTGGATCTTATATTTTCTCCTTACGAGAGAATACTTGAAGTAAAGCAGAACTATTCAAAGCTTGCTATAGCCTATTTGCCACACATCGTTATCGTAGGCGCACTTATATGGACAAAAACAATAACGTACATGGGTTTGGTTGGCTCTGTCATTGTAATACATTGCGTACGATTGGTAAGTCTTTATATAATGGCTTGTTTTGTAAAAAAAATGTACGGATTCAGAATGTCTTAATGGCTCGAGCCTCGCTCAGTTTTCCCCATCCAAGCTTCAATTAAAAACTTCATGTAACACCTCAACGGCACGGAACAAGAATCTGCAAAATGGAAAGGAAAAGAGAGCGAGGGGAGTGCGAATCAAGTTAAATAAATAGTCCAAAAAAATTTGAAAGAATGGAAAATATGCAAAAGAGGTTGCAAAGAGGCTTTCATAATAAAGGATTATGCGACTTAAATAAGCGCAAAACTACATAACATAAAATAAGCCCGGTTTGGGCTTAACATATTGGCCTATTATGCGACATTATAATTACTCAGCTTGTCTATAACTTCCAAAAGAACTTAGCAATTCCACGCGTTCTTCCAATATATTTAGGATAAGTTTGGTATATTGCCTACCAAGCTATATGTTTTTGTCCGTTAATGCGAAACAAAAACATCTTCAATCTCGTGTTGGAAACGGCAAAGAAACGCAACAACTAATCTGCGCGCAAAACAACAGGCTAGAAAGTCAAAGCAAGAAAGCCCCATGGCAAGATCTAACAAAACAGGCTAAAATTACTTTAGTTTGGAATTGACATAAATATTGATATGGATGTACACTAATTTTAATGATTATAATTTGTATTTTAAAAAACGTAAAAGAAAAGGAATTATTATGGCAAAAATAATCGGGATTGATTTAGGAACAACAAACTCAGTTGTGTCGTTTATGGAAGGTGGAACAGCCAAGGTCATTCCAAACAAAGAAGGCGGAAATACAACCCCTTCTGTCGTTGCCTATACCAAAGACGGAAAAAGACTTGTTGGAACACTTGCAAAGCGTCAAGCAGTAACAAACCCAGAAAACACAATCTTCTCTTCAAAAAGATTTATTGGACAAAAATATTCTGAAATTAAAAATGAACTAGACAGGTATTCTTTCAAATTAGTAGGACGATCAAATGGGGATGTTGCATTTGAAGTCCAAGGAAAAGAATACACCCCACAAGAAATATCGGCCGCAATATTAAGCCAACTTAAGCAGGTCGCCGAAGATTACATCGGTGAAAAAATTACACAAGCAGTTATAACAGTTCCCGCATACTTTAATGACTCACAAAGACAAGCGACAAAAGATGCCGGGCAAATTGCTGGTCTTGATGTAAAACGAATTATAAACGAACCAACAGCAGCCGCCCTTTCATACGGTGTTGATAAGAAAAAAAGTGGAACAATCGCTGTTTTTGATTTTGGTGGTGGAACATTTGATATTTCTATCTTAGAGGTTCACGACGGTGTTGTTGAAGTAAAATCAACAAACGGAGATACTCAACTTGGTGGTGACGACATTGACCAAAAGCTTGTTGATTACATAATAAGCGACTTTAAAAAAGAACAAGGTCTTGATCTACAAAAAGATAAAATGGCTCTTCAAAGGCTCAGAGAAGCTTCTGAAAAAGCAAAAAAAGAACTTTCTACAATAGAAGAAACAGAAATTAATCTTCCGTACATAACAGCTGATGCATCAGGGCCCAAACACCTATCAATGAAAATTTCTAGATCTAAGCTAGAGTCCCTTTGTTCTGACATTTTTGACAGGCTGTTAAAACCTTGCCAAAAAGCATTAAAAGACGCAGACCTTAGTGTAGACAAGATTGACGAAGTAATTCTTGTTGGTGGCTCAATACGTATGCCAAAGATTCAACAACTTGTTAAAGAATTCTTCAAAAAAGAACCATCCAAATCTGTAAATCCCGACGAAGTTGTATCTCTTGGTGCAGCAATTCAAGGTGGTGTTTTGGCTGGAGATGTAACCGACGTTCTATTGCTTGATGTTACTCCACTTTCATTGGGGATTGAAACAATGGGTGGCATAACAACTCGTCTTATTGAAAGAAATACAACAATTCCAACCCAAAAATCACAAACCTTCTCAACAGCTGAAAGCAATCAAACGGCTGTGGACATAAGAGTCCTACAAGGAGAACGTGAAATGGCAAAGGACAACAAGCTTCTTGGCCAATTTAAACTTGATGGCATCGCACCTGCACCTCGTGGCGTTCCTCAAATTGAGGTTACTTTCGATATTGATGCCAATGGTATTGTTCATGTTTCTGCAAAAGACAAGGGAACAGGCAAAGAACAAAAAATTACAATCTCAAATAGTGGCGGCCTTTCTAAAGAAGATATCGACAACATGGTAAAAAATGCCAAAGAGCACGAAGAAGAAGACAAAAAGCTTAGAGATGTCATTGAAAAAAGAAATCGCCTTGACGGATTTATCTTGGAAGTTGAAAAACAAATAAAAGAAAACAAAGAAAAGCTTGGAGAAGATGATATTAAAAAAGTCGAAGAAGCTATAGAGAAAGCAAAAAAAGACCTAAAGGAACATGAAAATAATGCCGAGGGTCTACAAAAAGCAACAGACGAGCTTCAAGAGGCTGCACAAATAATCGGGCAAAAAATATATCAACAGCAAAATGCACAACAAAAACCTGAAGAAGCTGGCCCAAAGGAAAACAACGATAAAGAAAAATCCGATGATAAAAAATCTGACGAAGATACAATTGATGCTGAAGTCTCTGACGACGAATAAATAATATTCAAATTAACATGTTAACGAGCCCCCGCTATTCGCGGGGGCTTTTTATTTTCACAAACCAAGCCCTGGGGCTCCCGGCCCAACAGGCGGAGAAGTGGTAGGCCCCG
>JABGSX010000032.1 GCA_018647505.1 bacterium
CCCAATATTAATTGCGGAAATTCGCATTTTTTCTTTGGCCGATAAATCTTCCAAAACTGCACGTAAAAAATTTCTGCCTATTCTACCAAACCCATTAATGGCAACATTAATCATATTTCTCCTCGTGATTACACAAGCTCCACGTCTTTACTTTTTCTATGTATATAAGTTCTTGCTCCTCAGCAATTGAAGGCAACTCCAAAATAATTGGTGTATTACGAAACTCAGGACGACAAACAATACCCCTAAAAATCTCTTCTTGTATTTGTCCTTCGTCTAAAACAGAGTGTTCGTCGTGCCTTGCCCCTTTCTTTACATGAGTATTATTCAAATGTATAAGGCCAATATTTTTAAGACCGATTGTAGAATCCAAATAAGATAAAAACTTTGACAGCGCATTTTTTGACGAAATATCATAACCATAAGAATGGGCATGCGCCGTGTCCAAGCAAAAACCAAATTTTTCAAAAGAGCCAACTCTATCCATCAACAAAGCAAAGTCCTCAAAGTCACTTCCTATGTAAAAATTTTCATAGGTTGTATTTTCCAACAAAACTTTAAATGGCAACTCTTCCTCCGCAACGATTTTTAATGTTTTTACAACGTTTTTTATTCCAACACTTTTGTCAGAAAAGCGTCTTGCTGATCCACAGTGAATTACAAAATCCGTACAACCTAACTGCGAAGCACACCTTAACTCATTAAAAAGCAATTTTTTTCCGTACCTACTACCACTTGCCAGGTCTGTCCAATAAGATGCATGAACAACAACGCGTTCAAATTTCTCCTTACACTGCAAAGCAAATGTTTCCAATTGCTCATCAGACAAAGAAACCATAGTTCCACCGTCTTGCTTGCGTGTAAGAAAAAACTGCAATATCGCAACGTCCAAACGATTGGCTTTTTCAATTACCTCAAAAATTGAATCACAATATCGAATGTGCAAACCAATAGCCCTGTTACTCATAGATCAATATTTTCTTTTAAAAATCCATCATCAAAATGCGCCCTAAGGGCTTCCAAAAAATCATCTCTAACTCGAGATAAATCCTTTTCTGTATTAGCCTCAAATCTAATCGATAGAACTGGCTGCGTATTAGACGAACGCACAACACCCCATCCATAATCCATCGTTGCTCTAACACCATCTACTGTAACAACTTCAGCGTCCTTTTTAGCTGCAAAAACCTTTGTAATATTATCCACAATATTTTTCTTATCTTTTTCTGCACATGTAATTCGATATTCTCTTGAGCTAAACTTATGTGGGAATATTTTTAACAAATCATCCAGAGGTCTACATGAACCAATAACAATTTCAAACAGCCTCATCATCGCATATACTCCGTCATCAAAGCCAAAGTGTCTATCCTTGAAAAAAAAGTGACAACTCAGCTCTCCTGCAACAATTGCATCCTGTTCCTTCATGTTATTTTTTATATGAGAGTGACCAGATGGCGACATAAATGGACGAGCCCCCCATTCTTTTAGAACCTCAATTAATCCGCTTGAAGCCTTTACATCAAACACAACTGTGGCCTTTGGGTGCTCATTTTTTATAAAATAGTAGAAAATTGCAAGTAGCTTGTCCCCTGGAACAAGATATCCTTTTTTAGTCATTGGAGCCATTCTATCGCAGTCACCATCCAAACCAATTCCAAGATGGACATCTTCGTTTTCTTTTAAAAACTGCCTTACCCCCAACATATTTTTTTCGACCACAGGATCAGCGGTATGATTAGGGTAAGTACCATCCACCTCTGGATACAGAAGATGAATATTCTTCCATTCCATCGCACGCACAAGATCTGGCAGAACTGCACCAGCAGCCCCATTTCCACAATCTACAACCGCCCCGATATTAAGCCCTTTTAAATGCTCAAAATGTTCCGATAGCCAATTGATATAAGATGGAACCATTGGCTTGTCGGATAAAGAGCCTCTAGACAGCGCCATAACATATTTTTGGTCAAAGAACAGCCCTTTTATTTCCTTCTGGATCTCGTCACCAGATACAAACCCTTTGCCCAAGCAAATTTTAACCCCATTGTACTCTTTACCATTATGGGACGCCGTCACCATTAGCCCAGCATCAAAAGACTCAGTAAACATAGAAAAATAAAGAACTGGAGAAGAACATAGCCCAATAAAAGTAACATTCAATCCGCTGTCCCGAAGACCTTCACAAAGTTGATCTTTTATAATCGGAGAATGAGTTCGGCCATCCATTCCAATCGCGACACTTTTTGTCGACGGATTTTTTCTTAAAAAATAATATGCCAACGCGCGGCCAAGGTCATAGACCTCTTCTACAACAAGCTCATCTCCAACTTTTCCGCGGATATCATACTGGCGAAAAATATGATCCTTCATCTAGCACCCTTTCACCAAATTCAAATAAAATTACAAGCCTTTTTCCATGTTTGAGAACAAAGAAATGGTAAAGTTAATTCGATCACTATCTTTTATCACAAAAAAGACTTTATTTAAACTCCGATTTTTATTAAGATTTTATACGGTAGTTCTTTTTGCTCATGGACCAACATATTGAGAATACAATTTATGATCCCACTGAAAATAAAAATCAAAAACTTTTTGAGCTATGGAGCCGACACTCCATGCATAGATTTTTCAAGGCATGCCCTTATTTGCCTTTCAGGAAAAAACGGACATGGAAAATCAGCACTCCTAGACGCAATGACATGGGCAATATGGGGACAATCTAGAAAAACAAGCAGCACGGTCAAACCAGATAAAGGGCTTTTGCGACTTGGCCAGACTGACATGATGGTAACATTTGACTTTAAATGTAAAAATCAAACATACAGAGTCCGTAGAGAGTTTGCCATTACTTATGGCAAACCACACGTAGCACTAGAGTTTGGTCTAATCGACAAACAAGGAAACGTTACTGTATTAAGCGATAAAACAATTAGAACAACACAAAAAAAAATCGAAAATACCTTGTGCCTAGACTTTGAAACCTTTTGCAACTCTGCATTTTTGCGACAAGGTCAATCAAATGAATTTTCACAAAAGTCTCCAAAAGAGCGAAAAGAAATTCTTGCAAGCATATTGGGCCTTTACCAATATGAAAAAACAAAAAAATTGGCACTAGAAAAAGCACGCAACGCTGAACAAGAAAAACGAACATTTATAAAACTACAAGAACAAATAGAACAGGAGCTTACAAAGGAATTAACCGTCAACGAAGAAAAAATAAAACTTGAACAACAACTTAAAAACGTCGCAAAAAATGAATTAACACATAAAAAAGAGTTAAACCGCTTGAGCCTGAATCAAAACAAGCTATTTGAAAAGCAAAAAAAGCTTGAATTAAAACTCTTTGAAAAAAAACAACTGACAAGCGAAGAACAAAACACAACACAACAATTAATAGAGCTAACCAAACAATGGAAAAACGTCCACCACACTTATTTAAACCTTCCAAATAAGACAAAGCTAGAAATAGAAAAAAGCTTATTATTAGAACAACTAAAAAAACAACAAGAGGTTCTTCAGAAGCAACTTGACCTTAGGGGACAGCTTTTTTCACACAAAGAAAAAAAACTTAAAATTGAAAAAGAAATTGATTCCAAATTCCTTAGCAACCTTGAAAAACAAAGGTTTTCACTCGAACAGCAAAAATCAAAACAAATATCGCACGAAAAAATTTTACAAACACTAAAACAACATGAAGAAGAGTTAAATAAAGAAATCACCACGGCAAAAAACGACTTAACAAAAACTGAAGCTTTTTTAATTTCCGAAAAAAACACAAAAATGCTTCTTCAAAAAGAACAAAATCAATTTGAAAAACGAAAAGAACATTACCAAAAGTTCATAGCCAGAGGAAACTTTTTAAAAAAAGAACTTCTTGAGCTAGAACAAAAAAAGGACTCATACTTGTGTCCAGAAAATCCAAACTGCCCCCTTTGCGAACAAAATCTCTCATCTTCCCGCAAGCGTTTTTTGCAAAAAAAAATTAACAAGCAAAAAACATTTAAGCATCACAGAATAAATCGTCTTGCCAGTTTAATAAAAAAATTAAAAACAATCCTGCTTGAGCAACACACAAAAATAGACGGGTCTACACAAAAAATAGAAAAATTAAACGTAGAGCAACATAAAAAGGACGATTTAACAAAAAGAGTGTTCCAGTTCGAAGAAAAACAAAAAAGCATAAACAAACAAAAAAATGACACTCTCTGGGACATAAAATCTATACAAATAGATCTCAAAAAGCTGGAACAAGAAACTTTAGCTCTTCAAAAACAATACAAGGCAACAAAAGAAGAAAATTCTGAATACAAAATTTGTTCCCAAAAATGCATGGCAGTAGAAATGGAGATACAAAAAACAATACATGACAAAAAACAACAACAAAAAATTGAACACGAACTCAAAAAAATAGAGCAACAACTTCTGGCCCACATAAAACATGGAGAACACAAAGAAACACAAACGCAAAGACGCCTATTAATAAGTAAGAACATCGCAAATATTAAAAATATCAGGCAAAAGTTACTGATTCTTGGTAAAGAACTTTTTGAACACGAAAGTCTTAACCACGAGAAACAACAGGTACAAGAACAACAAGATAAAATCACAATAGAAGCAAAAATCCTAAACCAGGAAAAAGAGCAACTTCTGCAACTTAGCGGACAACTTGCAAACCGCCTAGAAAAAATAAAAACTCTAAAAGTTGAGCATAAAAATCTTGAGTTGAGAAACAAATCTCTGACCAAGGAAAAGCATGAGTATCAGGAAATTGCAACCGCAATGAGCAAAGATGGGATACAGGCCATTCTTATTGAGGATATCCTTCCTGAGTTAGAACAAGAAACAAACACGCTGCTATCAAAATTGACAGACAATCAATCGCACGTAATAATCGAATCTTTAAGAGACCTGCAAAAAGGAGGCACAAAAGAAACCCTTGATATTAAAATATCAGATTCCCTTGGAATACGGCCTTATGAAATGTTTTCCGGAGGAGAGGCATTCAGAATTGACTTTGCATTACGGGTAGCACTTTCTAAACTTCTTGCTCGTAGAGCTGGAACATCACTACAAACATTAATCATAGACGAAGGCTTTGGCTCTCAAGACGAAGATGGGCTATCAAAAATCATGGACGCAATATATATAATTCAGGAGGATTTTTGCAAAGTTATCATTGTGTCGCACCTTACAACAATGAAAGATCAGTTTCCCGTACATTTTGTTGTAGAAAAAACACCAAACGGCAGCCAAATTAGTATTTTTGAGCAAGGCTGACCATACAATCATGTAACTCACAGATTTTTCATCTTTGCACAAAAACTCATATTTATTTATACTTACTATCTTGCTTAACAATCAAAAAACCTCTTTTTTATAGATAAAAACGGAAACGGCTTTGAACAAAACATCACTGTTTTTTTTGGTAATAATTAGTGTTTTTTTCGTACAATCATACGGAAATTCGCCTTTTCCACTCATTTCAGAAAAGGACATTTATAAAACTATCATACCAGCGCTTCCTCTTGAAACTCACGAAAACTCTCTTGTAATGCTCCATCTTTTTGAGCAATCTGCGTCAGAAGAAAAAAATATAGAAACGATCTTTGACCACGAATCTGTAGAATCTTTAGAAATATTTAGAGGAACAAGACACCAGAACATCAACCTTATCAACAAAATCTGTAATACAAAAACGCACGCCGGACGCACAGCGCTACACTATTTTATAGCGACAGCCAACACGGATATAAACAGGCTAACAAAACGACAAGCCTTCACTCGTCGTATCCTACTAGATCAAGAAATTTCTGACGCCATTTTTGAAACTCTGGAAAAAATTGGAGAAGTTGAAAATGACGTGCTAAGTTTTTGGAAAAACACATCTTTAAATCAGGCAAACCAATACTTTTCAACGTCGTTTATACTAAAAGAACTTTTACCTGAAAGCTTCGCAAAAAAACTCGATCAAAACGCCACGGCATTAGAAATTTTGAGCAGAGGGGACATAGTCTGGAAAACATACGGAATCCTTTTAAGTGTCGATTATATAACCTTTTATCTAACAAAAGTTTTAAAAGCCCCTCTTGAGTATGCTAAAAAATTTGCCCAAGCCATTTTTCCAACAACGGACGCATGGCCAACCTCAATTGACGCTTTTTTTAAAAATCAAAGAAAAAACAACATCGTTGTAAAAGACACCATCAACAAGCTGATAGAGGTTATAATGTTTAAACGTGTTTGCTCTAACACTATAGACAGTTTTAAAGAGGTAAAAAGACTTCAAGAACGTCTAATTAAGTTAAAAAAATTCTTAAATGCAACAACCTCATTGTACGAAATAGTAGAAAAAGATCCGGAACTCAAAGCAGCAATCGAAAATATAGAAAAAGTAGAGCAAACCTTAAGCAAAACCGGTTCTGTTTCGAACTTAATAAAAAAATTACAAAATTTGTTAAGCTCAAGCACCTTTAAAGATAAATCATCACATTTTTCCAGAGTAGGAACAACACTGGCAGCAAATAAAATCATGCACCTTATAAAAAATAATCTAATTGACCTGCTAAAGTTTATTGGCACAGCAGACGTGCTTTCATCATGCGCACACAACATAAAAAAAGCTGTCGATACAAACGCTCAATATTGCTTTGCACAATACAGCACGCAACCAAACCCTCTGTGCAAACTTGAGGAATTTTGGTGCCCATTTATTGACCAAGATATAGTGGTAACAAACAACCTTTCCCTTGGACAAACAAAAGGACCACAAAATGCTGTAATTACCGGACCAAATGCTGGAGGAAAATCAACAATATTACGTGCGACTATGATAAATATAATTCTTGCACAGTCACTTGGAATCACTACAGCAAAAAAAATGATATTAACCCCTTTTTCGTACCTTGATACGTACGCAAACATTACAGATGATATATCCACAGGACGCTCACAGTACAAGGCAGAGGTATTAAAAACAAAAGATATGTTGGAAAAAATTGAGAACTCTGACAACACGTCATTTGGATTTGTAACATTTGATGAACTTTTTCACGGCACCAACCCACAAGAGGGAGAAGCCGCAGCATTCAGCATAGGAAAACACATTGCAGGTAAATTAAACACTTTATGCTTAATTTCCAGCCATTATACCGGACTAACATCACTACCAAAAGAAACAAATAATGCATTTACCAATTTTCATGTTTCTCTATTACCAAGCAAAAGTGGAACTATAAAATATGATTTCAGATTGTTACCCGGAGCAATCAAGCACCGAGTGGGAATAGAAATGCTAAAGATTGAAAACTTTGAGCCACAAATAATAAAAACCGCAAATGATTATCTTGAACAAAATACAACATAAAAAAAAGGGAACCTTAAAAAGGTCCCCTCTAATTTTGAGCATTAACTCTTATTGAGCTTATCCAAGAAGATCTGTAAGAGCTTGTCCTGTTCTTTGTAGTACAAGCTTTGTGTTTCTATCAGCCTTAACAATTTTAGCTTCAAGCGCATTAGCGTAAGCTACCAAAGCAGCTTCAACAGCGTCACCCAAGCCAGTTTTACCTTGCAAAGCTCTAAGAGCTACAAGCTTTTTAGCTTCAACCTTGTTGTCCAAAGCTTTTCTCAAAGCCTTTACAGGATTAGAAGCAAACATGCTACCAACTGAACGAGTTGTTCTGCCCAATGCTCTTCTCAAAAGACCTGGACCAGCATCAACTGTAACATCTTCTACTTCGCCTTCAGCTTTAGGCTTACGTGTAATAAGCTTATAAGCTACAAAACTTGTAAGAGCTGTAACGGCAGCAATTGTGCCACCTTGAGCTAATCTACCATGGCTACCAGCTACTGTTCCAACAGCTTCAGAACCAGCGATCCAAAGACCTTTAGTAACACCCTTTAAAGCCCACATAGGCCAACCATCTTGATCGACAGAAGCACTAGGAGCTACAACAGCAGCTACAGGAGCTACAGCAGCAACTACAGGAGTTTGAACCTCAGCACCTAAAGCGGCGCCTGAAACAACCAAAAAAGTTAATAATGTAAATGTTTTTTTCATAACAGAAACCTCCAAATATGAAAAATAGCTAAAATAATCATGCCGCACCATGCAACATGTTACAATACTAATTTTCAGATTATACAAAAGAAAAAAAATGTCAAATCCTTTATTTATCTGTTTGTAATTATTTTGGGTGAAAACAACAAACAAAATAACAATCTTTTTTTCATGAATTCAAAATAGACGAGAAAGTTGACTCGCTCCACATTATACTAACTACAAAAACAAGCTAATGATAAATAGCTCAATTTGCCTGTTTGAATTTTTTATAAACAAAAAAGATCTTATTTATTTTGTTTATAGGCTATAACTTAAAATAATTTATTGGGTTTTTGGCTGAGCAGCCTTTAAAAAAAGAGATCCTAAAACTTTAATCATTCTCATTCTTAATAGAATCGCTTCTGAAAATTCGTTTGAAAATACTATACGAACCATAAGCACACATTGCAGCAAGCACTCCGTGAGCGGCTATACGTAGACCTAAGCCATATTTGCCATTCACGACACCAAAAATTTTGCACAG
This sequence comes from bacterium, assembly GCA_018647505.1. Classification (GTDB taxonomy): domain Bacteria; phylum Babelota; class Babeliae; order Babelales; family JABGSX01; genus JABGSX01. The sequence continues at coordinate 8,586 of JABGSX010000032.1, forward strand.
AAAATCAGACTCTTTTTCAACATTATTACCAAGCAAAAAAGCTTTAGCCTTTTTTAAAAATTCAGCTGATCTATTTTTGGCTTCAGTCTCAGCCAATTTGTATAACCTTGCCTCTGCCTCAAAAGCGTTGTAATCATCAACAGCTCCTGCAGACGATGCCCGTTGTGCCTTAATTTTGGACGCAAAAAAGCCACCGGACGCTCTAAGCGCCCGATGACCATCAATTTCTGCCGAAGATATCAGTTCTGAATAAACTCCCTGATCAAATTCCTGTCGTCCATGAACAAAAGAAAAACCAGCGAGCACAATAAAAACCATAACCACCAAAGTATTTGTAATTTTCAAGCATTCCCCCACTTGGTAAAAACAAAAAATTAAAATCCACTAACGCTGAAAATACTACGAACACCCCAGTTTTACGCTTTTTATAGAGCTCTCTACAAGATTTCCTTTAGACCCATTCTAAACGTGAAATTACAGCAGTATCGCTCATTCTTCTACCAAGAGGCAAGGTTCTTGTGTACCCTCCTGGACGCTCTAAATAACGCGGAGCTATTTCTTTAAACAATTTTACAAGAGCCTCATCTTTATACGGCAGTAACGCTTTAGCTCTTCTACGAACATTAAACGTATTACCTTTTCTAGCTATAGTTACAAGTTTTTCTGCTAGCTTTTGTACCTCTTTAATCCGAGCTTTTGTAGTTACAAGATGACCATAAGAGATAAGATGAATAACCTGATTGCGCAAAAGAGACCTCCTATGCGCAGGTTTCATATTAAGCTTTTTTCGTCCTTTTTGATGATTCATTGTACTAACTTTCGTTTGTTTGCTGTCTTTGGGCTAATACCTTCTGAAGATCTTCTTCGCTAATGTCCATTCCAAGAGACAACCCAAATGTCTTCATGCTATCTTTTACTTCGTTTAAAGACTTGCGGCCAAAATTCTTTATTTTAAGACCTTCGTCTTCTGTCAAATTCACAAGATCAATAACACGCTTAACATTAGCATTGATCAAACAATTATGCGCACGAACAGACAACTCTAATTCGTCTATTGGCTTAAGCAACAAGTCAACTGAGACGCCCTTCAGAGATAGAACTTCAGGCTCTATCGGACTTTCCTCTTTTTCCTCTTGTGGAGGCTCAGAAATCTGATTAAATTGAATCTCAGAACTAGTCAAAAAGTGCTCTAACTGTGTTCTTAAGACAGAGGTTCCATAATGCAAAACATCTACAGGATTCTCTGATCCGTCGGTATAAATTTGTAAAGACAATTTATCGTAATCAATTTCTTTTCCGACACGTGTCTTTTCCACATCAAAATTAATTTTTTTAATGGGGGAAAACAAGGCATCTAAATAAATACGACCATCTTCCTGTAGCGACTTACCTTCAGGCCATTGTGCCGGTTGATATCCTCTTCCAGACTCCACAAAAAACTCAATATCCAAGGACCCCTTTGGCGCGACATGCGCAATAACATGATCCAAGTTTATCAACTCCAAGTGTTCATCCGTTTCAATATCAGAAACCTTAACAACGCCTTCAGCTTCAACTTTAATTTTCATTTTTCCAGGCAAACCTGTTTTGTTTCGAATCACTATCTCTTTGATGTTAAGAGCAACCTGCATAGCATCCTCAACAACACCAGGGAGCGTAGAAAACTCATTATTAACACCCTTAACGATCGCCGAAGTAACCGCACTTCCCTCAACAGATGCCAACAAAGTTCGCCTTAGAGCATTTCCCAATGTGATACCAAATCCTGGTTCCAATGGCTGAGCAACGATCTCACCGTAATTCTCAGACAATGTCTTTTTATTCCAAGTTAACGCTGGGATCGTTAACGGCTTATATTCTTTTTTTTCCATGCATTCTCCATTTAACAATCAATATATAACCATTTTTATCAGCCAATAATTATTTAGAAAACAACTCAACAATATAGTGCTCTTCTATAGGAGCCTGAATGTCAGATCTTACCGGATCGCG
>JABGSX010000033.1 GCA_018647505.1 bacterium
GGGAAAATGGATTTAGAGTAACAAAAACACAGCTGCAAAAATTATCTCTTGGCTTACCTTTGACTATGATAGAAGAAGAGGAAGAAGATGGTAACACAATTATAAACTTTCCACAGGTCCGAGGAGAAATATTACACTTTATCCTTTCATTAGAACCTCACATAAATGAAGCCGGAACTATAAATAGGGAGGGAATCAACATAGAAATAGACACATTGTTGTCTCGCCCAGGAATTCCAAATCGGCTTGAACTTATATCAGAATGTATAATCGCTCTTAGTTATCTTGAAACTCCAGCCATTCTTGAAGTATTTATTGATAAATTCGCAGAAAATGCACACACATTTGATGGAAGAGTTGAATACGGTTCTTCATTAAACGCAATTATTAATTTGCTTCAACCTGGAAACTCACTATATCAAAGTTTAAATGTAAAAATTGACACTACAATATTACCATACTTATCTACAATTAGACCATGTACCAGAGTTCCATATGGAACTTTTTTTTCCGGATCTTGGAGTGGATGTGGAAACTTATTTGCTCATGCAACACACTCCCAAAACGTAACTGTTTTGGATCTAACAACAAATACCTACACAACAACTACAGGAATGCATGATGGAATAATTCATTCTGTACATTGGAGCCCAATAGAAAACCTATTAGCCTCCGCATCTGGTGACAGAACAATTAAAATATGGAATTCAAACACAGGTGAATGCTTAAGAACACTTAGGGGACACACTTCTGATGTCCAAAGTGTAATCTGGAGCCCAAGAGAAGATCTATTAGCCTCCGCGTCTTTTGATAGAACAATTAAAATATGGAATTCAAACACAGGTGAATGCTTAAGAACACTTACAGGGCACGGCGCTAGTGTCTACAGTGTAAGCTGGAACCCAAATGGAAGTCAAGTTGCCTCGTCCTCCTTAGACAGAACAATTAAAATATGGAATACAAACACAGGTGAATGTTTAAAAACACTTACAGGAAAAACTGGCCTTGTATTACATGTACAGTGGAATCCTAAAGAAAATTTACTCGCTTCTACATCTTCAGATGGAACAATAAAAATATGGAATACAGTATCATGGAAATGCATAAGAACTATAAGGTATCCAATAGCCGACTCTTTTCAAATGTGCCCTAATAATTTATGCTGGAATCCTGAAGGAACCCTCTTAGCTGCCACATCTGCAAGCGAAAACATTACAATATGGGATGTTTCAAATGGAAAATGTATTAAAACATTTCAACAACCAGGAAAAACCCCAACCTCAATACAATGGAACCCAAACGGACAGTCTATTGCATTTGTTAATCATATGGATACAAAGTTAAACTTACTGTGCCTAGATGACAATATAAAACAACTTGATCTAGCACAAAAACTTGTTATCATAGCATTATTAAAAATCGACAAACCTATATCAGCAGGAACACGTGGAAGATTTCAGCCAATTTACGAAACTCTCCCAAGAGAAGCCAAAGCGGTTCTTCAAACACAATTGGAGAGCGAAGAAATCGCATTTTTTAATACCAAACCAGCTGGACCTACAACCCTTGGAGAAAAAGTATTACGCATTGTAAAACACCCAGCCTTTTGGGTTCACGTATCAATTGCAGGAGGAGTTCTGGCAACAGTATTAGTTAAAAAAGTTTTAAAACGATAATTCATTTGGAGATTATAAAAATGAAAAAACTATTATTATCTTTGTTTTTTGTTCTTAATCTTACTCTTGGATGCCTTGGAGCAGCTGAAAGCAAACGTCCTGAAGACACAATTTATACTCTTGTTTCAACAGAATACATAACAGAATCTGATGACATTAAACTGGAAAATGGATTTAGAGTAACAAAAACACAGCTGCAAAAATTATCTCTTGGCTTACCTTTGACTATGATAGAAGAAAAGGAAGAAGATGGTAACACAATTATAAACTTTCCACAGGTCCGAAGAGAAATATTACACTTTATCCTTTCATTAGAGCAATATGTAAATGATGACGGAACTCTAAATAGGGAGGGAATCAACATAGAAATAGACACATTGTTGTCTCGCCCAGAAGTTACAAATCGGCTTGAACTTATATCAGAATGTATAATCGCTCTTAATTATCTTGACTCTCAAGCCATTCTTGAAATCTTTATTGAACAGTTTTCTGCAAACATACACGTATTTGACGGTAATATCGGAACAAACTTAAACGCACTTTCTATACTACAAGAAACAGTTGATTGTAGGGTTAAAAGTAGTATAAACGCTAAGCTACTTCCTTATTTTTTACAATTAAAAAAAGCTTGTAAAACACATTTATCTGACGGCCTAATAGAATGGAATACAGAAAAGACACAGTATCTTAATACTTCAGATCATAACACAATTGTAATTTTCGATTCTGAAACAAAACAAGTTCTACAAACTCTTGTAGGACACAAAGATACAATTAGAGATGTCTCCTGGAGCCCAGATGGAAGCCAAATTGCATCAGCCTCCTTAGACAGAACAATTAGAATATGGAACGCACAAAACGGGACCTGTACAAAAGTAATCAATTTTAATGTAATTAGTGCAGAGGTTTTTTGGGATCCAACAGGATCAAAAATTGCTTATAAAAACTACAACAACGAAATTAAAATATGGAATACAAAAACAAAAACACTAACAACTATAAAAACTGAGAAAGATCCTCATCGCCGTTTTTATGACAGCTCTATAGTTCTTGATTATTTATGGAACAAAGATGGAACAAAAATTATATCTTTAAACGTAGATGGAAATTATAGAATCTGGGATATAAATACTAATACATGCCTGACAACTCTTCCAAGCGGTCTTAGCGAAGGGGTTTTCTTTCGTCTTAACCCACAAGAAACCATGATCGCTATAAAAAAAGGCGATTTTGATGACTCCGTTGAAATTTGGGATATTAATACTGGTATACTTTTGACAACATTTATAGGGCATCGTTACACAATTTACGATATGTCTTGGAATCCTGAAGGCAATATTCTAGCAACCTGCTCTAATGACGGAACAATTAAACTATGGAGCACAGAAACAAGAACTCTTTTAAGAACCATAAAAGACAAAACTGATAAAGAATTTTGTTCTATTAGCTGGAATCCTAAATACAATTTGCTTGTTTCAACGTCTAGGGAACGTACAATTTCAATATGGAATCCAAACAATGCAAACCGTTTAATAAGATTAAACACAGAAACAATTATTAATGAAATAAAGTGGAACAAAGAAGGTACTCATTTTTATACTGTTAATGACTATACACTAAGCACTTGGGGAACTCCTGATCTTAACCTAATACAACAGCTTATTACTTATAAAACAATACAAAATGCTAGACCTCTTTCAACAGAAATAATAAAAAGAATCCACACACTACCAACAACACTTACAAACAACCCAAGGTTCAGAGAAATTATTGCAGAAAACCCCCCCGCACGATTACCATTTACAGAAAGATTATCACACATTATAAGAAGGCCTGCGTTTTGGGTTCCTGTAACTATAGCAGGTAGTATATTGGGCGCCACAATAGCAAGTTATTGGCAACAAGGTTAGTAAAAAAAGTTTTAAAACAATAATTATTATTTAAATTTATTTTTCATCTTAAAAGGCCAATAAAAATATTAATAAACTATTGGCCTTTCCTCCTTTTCTTAAACCAAAAGACTTAAAAGCCATAAAATAAAAAGATTAAAAATCTTACATTCAAGACATCTCATCTGCTAAAATAAAGTTAAATTGGGAGACAAAAAAAGGGGAGAAAATAATGGATTTTTATATACTCGCACTGCCAGCTCTGGCAGTAGGAATTTCGACATATTTTATTGGTAAAACTTTTTTCACAAAAGGACCAGAAAATGAATTTATGCTTCTAACACCAAAAAATACACTTATCGTTTTTGATATTCACGGAGTTCTTTTTAGGTTTTCATTCTCACGATTAATAAAAGAGTTTTTCAATGTTCAAAATAAAAGAAAATTAATTTTTATGCTCATAAAGCCTTCAGTTCTTTTTAACTCTATAAAAATATATAAACAATATAGAACACCAGAAGCATGTTTTTTCAAACTATCAGAGCTATATCCAGAGTTCAAAGAATATAGAAATGACATGATTACAATTCTAAACTGCCAACAAATGATCCCTTCCACAGTAGAAATGGTCAAAGATCTTTATTTATATGGCTATCCAATGCACATAATGTCAAATATCGGAGAAAAAACATACAAAGACCTCGAGCAAAAAAACCCAGAGGTTTTCAAATATTTTAAAGAAAAACATTTTACAAAAGCCTCTGAAGATTATTCTTCAAAACATAAAAAGGATTTTTTTGAAAAAAAGATGCCAACAAAAAATAAAAATGTAGTTTTTATAGACAACTCAAGAAAAAATACACGAACAGCAAAATCTTTGGGCTTTAAAACAATTTTATATAAAGGTAAAGATAGCCTAATAAAAGGACTTCAAACACTAAAAATAATAAAACCCTAAGTCACAAACATAAAATTAATCCGTTCGAAGAGGCCCATTCGATGCGCCCTTCGGGCTTACTCAGGGCGAATGGATATTCTCTTTGCCCATTTAGCCGGTCCTGAACCAACACAGTAAATCGAAAAATTCAGAACAAAAAGATAAAACTAGTACATTCGTATACGTTCGACTACATTCGCGTTGCTCTTTTCGCTCAGTACGAACGGATTTTAAACTTTTTTACATGCTATAAATAAACGTACAAGTGCGAACGGAGTTTATCAATTTTACATTCTATACCCGTTCGTACTGAGTGTAGTGAGCATTTGCGAACGAAATCGAATGTATTAAAGTTTGCTTGCACCGTTCGAAAATATCCATCCGAACAGACAAATTCAATATCTTCAAAGCAATATTAATAAATTCGCTAAGATATATCGTCTAGATGGCACGTGATGTGTTTTACCGCTTGCTCAACAGTATCGGCAACTTTAAAAACTGGAATCTCGTTTGCCCCAACAAGAGAGCTTTTATAAACCGTATTATCTATCCATTTCAACAACGGATTCCAATATTTTTTTCCGACAAGCACAATACATGTTTTTTTTAGATATTTTAATTGCGCATACAAGGCAACAACAAAAAATTCATCTAACGTGCCAAAGCCACCAGGCAAGAAAATTAGAGCACAAGAATTAAAAATTAGTGTTTTTTTTCTGACATCTAATGAGTTTATTCGCAAATACTTTTGAGAATAAATATTTGCAGGCTCAGGAAGACCCTTTACAATAACACCCGCACTCCACAAGCCATTTTTTCTCTTTGATGCCCCAAGATTTGCCGCCTGCATAATTCCTGGTCCTCCACCAGTCAAAACAGATCTATCACTTCTTACAAGATCCGTTGCAATATCCCTTGCAAGAATATAATAAGGATCATTAGGCTTTGTATATTTACTACCAAAAAAAGTTACAATTGGCTTTGGCATTTTCCTAATTAACCACCAACAACGAATAGAATCAATGAGAACAAAATATGTTTTTTTTATCTGTTCAAAAAAACCAATTATAAACTTCATCTGTAATCTCCCACAAAAAATAAATATCTTCATGTAGCTCAAGATATAGCACGATGATAATAAAGATTCCAATATTTTTGCCAATTTAAACTTCAGAAATTATTTATTTGTTGTATTATCTAAAATTATAATACGCTCAAATAAAGACAATAGAACAAGGAAAGGACAGAATGAAAAAAAGCATATTATCTTTTATTATCTACATATCTTGTTGCTTTTCATTTTTATTCGGATCACTAGAACTATCAGAACAACTTCTATTCCCCATTTCACAAAAAACTGAAATAAAAGAAAAACTAACCAAATTCGAAAAAGCAAAACAAAAAAAATCTGACAACAAAGCAGTTAAACAGCAAACTCCCGCAACAATAAAACAACAAAATGAAAAAAAAACTATCCCCGTAGATGTTGCAAAAAAGACAAAAAACAAATCCAAAAAATCTGATAAAAAAGCAATTAAACAACAAGCTCCAGAACTAAAACGAAATGAAAAAATATCCATTCCTGTAAACATTGTAAAAAAAACAACTCAAAAAAAAGATAATAACGAAACATGGATAACAATTTTCATTCACGGATCAATAACACCGGATCCATCAATTGGAACACTATTTAGAATGTTCAGAGACAAAGTAGAAAACTCTTCTTACATGTACCTAAACAAGATAAAAAGAGAAGATCCATTTTTTTATGAAACACACCCTATACAGGAAATTGGACTTAAAAAAATCGATATGACCAAAAAGGTTGCCTGTACTCCAGCCGAACTTCTTGCACACATCCAGGAAAAATCAAACAAAATATACAAGGGCACAAAGTGCACCAATCATTATTATACATATGGATGGTCTGGCCTTATAAGTTGTAAAATGCGAGACCGAGAAGCCAATATTTTTTGGGAACAACTTGAGAAAGAGCTAAAAAAATACAGAAAAAAAGGAATTGAACCAAAAATAAGAATAGTCGGATTCAGCCATGGACCAAACTTAGTTTTAAACCTAGCGATAATACAAGAAGAAATAGGCATTAAACCAACGTTTGTAATAGACGAGTTAATTTGTTTGGGAATGCCGGTTCAACGCGAAACCGATTATATGATCAAGCATCCTATGTTTAAAAAAATATATCATTTTTACTCTGAATCAGACCGCATACAAGGGCTTGATTGCTTTGGTCAAAGTAGTTCATTTTCAAAGAAAAAATTTAGAGATTATCCAAAGTTAACAGTTCCAGAAAAACTGTCACAGATTCGTATAAGAACAGCAAAACGACCATGTTCTAAACTTTTTTATCCAAGAAAATCAAAATATAGCTGTGATCCAGGACACATAGAGCTATGGTATTTTGGATGGGTTTCAAATTGGTACAGGGAAGATTTTCCAATGTATCCGCTGCCAATTGTCGCATTTTCAGAAATGCTTGTAGACAAAATAAACAATCTATCCTTCCCAACAAGCAACATCACGGCTGACTTCAGACCAGAACAGGAACTTATTGTCTTCTATGACAACAACGACCGCTCCTTGCACCAGATAGAACACTTTCTTAAAAAAGACGAGTTCAACAAACTTCGGGAAACAGCGCTTTCATACAAACCAACAAACCAAACACACAAAAATTACAAACGACACATGAAAAAAATACACCATAAGGCAAACAAAATTCTGCGATCAAAAAAACGAAGAGATGTTCTAAGAAACACAACGTTAGAAAGTTATTATAAAGGAATAACAGAGCTTCCTTCTGTATGGATTATTTAATTAAATTCCACAGGGAAATAAAATCTTCCACAGAAAGCTGTTGAGACCTTAAAGACAAAATTTTGTCATCTATTTTTGAAGAATCATAATGCGTTTGTAACAAATTATTTTTAAGTGTACGACGAGGAAACTGAAAACAAACTTTTATGAATCTCCAAAATTCTTGCTCATCAGCAATCTTGGCAACCTTGCTTTTAGGTGAAAAAAATAATAATCGAGAAAAAACTTTTGGCTTTGGGCGAAAAGCCTCAGGAGAAATTTTTTCTAATAGCTTTAAGTCAAAATATCTCTGAAAAAACAACGAATTAAACCCATAACCCCGCCCTTTTGTTTTTACTAACTTTTGCGCAACCTCTTCTTGGACCATGATAACACCATGCGAAAACAAATGCCTAAACTGCTGTATCATAAATAAAATTGGAAAAGTAATATGATAAGGCAAATTTGCAAGTAAAACCCACGGAGAATGCTGCTCCAACCTTGAAAAATCAAATTCTAATATGTCTTTCTCAAAAAGCGTAAATCTTTTATCCGAAATGGTTTTTCTAATATGCTCAGCCCATTCATCATCAATTTCAAAGCCCCATAAACGCTCAATTTTTTCTGACAAAATCGCATTGGTTAAAAACCCATCGCCACAACCAATCTCCAAAACTGACGCATTTGGCTCAACATCCGCTCCGCTAATTATGTTAGAAACAACTCCAACATCTCGAAGGAAGTTTTGACCATGTCGCTTTTTTAACGCTATACCTTTTGTTTTGACCACCATTTATCCCTTAGTGCATTAATGCTTCCCAGAAAAAATCTAGTTCTTCAAGAACCTTTCCCGCACCCTTTACAACACAATAAAGAGGATCTTCTGCTAAGTGTACCGGTAGGCCAGTTTCTTTTGATATTAATTTATCAAGACCACGAAGCAAAGCCCCGCCCCCTGCCATAACAATTCCATTGTCAACAATGTCAGATGATAATTCAGGTGGTGTATTTTCAAGAGCAATCCGCACAACATCAACAATACTTGCAATTGTTTCAAGCAAAGATTCGTTTACCTCAGCCGATGTTAAAGTTATAGTTGTTGGAACACCCGTAACAAGATCTCGCCCCTTTACAGGCATGCTTTCTGACGGCCTATCAAGCATCACCGATCCAATTTGTATCTTTACCTTTTCAGCTGTTCTCTCACCTATTAGCAAATTGTACTTTCTCTTTACATATTGAACAATTGCTCTGTCCATTTCATCGCCACCAACTCTTATAGAGCGACAAAACACAACATTTTTCAAGCTAATAACAGCAACCTCTGTCGTCCCGCCACCAATGTCAACAATCATGCTTCCACAAGGCTCATGAACAGCCAATCCAGCACCAATTGCAGCCGCCATTGGCTCCATAATTGTGTGAACTTGACTTGCACCAGCCTGACGCGCAGAATCTTCAACGGCACGTTTTTCAACTTGCGTAATTCCGGAAGGAACACCAACAATCATACGAGGCCGAGTAAGTGTGTAACGATTATGATTTGCTTCACGAATAAAATAACGCAACATCGCCTCTGTCAATTCAAAATCAGCAATAACACCGTCTCTTAATGGCCGAGATGCAATTATACTTTCTGGGGTCTTGCCAAGCATCTCCTTTGCCCTTTTTCCCGCTGCAAGAACCTGCCTGCTAATCGCACTTACAGCAACAACAGAAGGTTCGTTTAAAATGATTCCATCGTTTTTGGTAAAAACAAGAGTGTTTGCAGTTCCCAAATCAATTGCCATATCCCTTGAGAAAAAATTAAAAAATCTTCTCGCAGGTAAAAACTTAAATATTTTCTTAACTTTCATAACTTTTTATACCCTCAATTTATTAAAATGAAAAACCTACTCCAAGCGAAATTCTATGCGTTTTATTAAACTGGTATGACGCAAGAAAATTAATAGGAATATCCCACTCAAAAGAAAATGTGGGCGCAAATGTTGCTCCTTCTTCCAACTGGCTAAAATCATAAAAAACATTCACCGAAGCGTACTCAGAAGACCACGCAGAATATTCCTCAACATCGCTAAATTTAGTTTGCACCGACTTGTTTACCCTACAGTCTGCCCAATGATCTCGGCTATGATGCACAAATGTATACCGCAATTGCAAACCAAGCCCATCACGAATATCATTAAAAACAAAATACGGGGAAACAACCGTTGTCAACCCTGGCACAATCTTAACATCACCCAGAAGAGCCGCGTACATAGGAACTTCCCCCTGGCTAGGCAAACGCCTTTCTTCTTTTTTTTCAAATCTGGAAATTAGTCTCAAAATAACACCAACTGACAAATCTTCTTTTAACTCAAATTCCGAGTTGGTTCCAAAATATACTCCCCAATGTCCGTTCCCACCAAATGGCAACGAAGTTGGGCAATCATTATTGGTAACAGTCCCCAATGGCATAAGCAAGCCTAAACGTAGTCCCATATCAACTTTTTTGCACTTTAAAAAATATTCTCTAAGCAGGCCATATTGCACGTAAAAATCAAAATCTCCAAGCCCAGCAGTACCATACTGCTCACCCTCTATACCAAGAAGATTGTTCATATTAAATCGAATTCTTTCTATTTCGTCCCTATCCCCTTGCAATGGAAACGACGAATCTGCATCCTTACTTAAAGAAAATTCCACGTCAGAATTTAGATTCATTACAAAACAAGAAAATCCAAAAGACCAATTTTTATTCAAAGACTTATCAAATGCAAATGAAGCTCCTTGGGCTCTTACTTTTTGCTGTGCATCCCACAATATTTTTCCAACAGAACTCCAGTGCCCCAAAGGAGATGTATCCAAAATCCCAGCCTCAACCATCGCATCTGCAACCGTTGACTGGTCATACTTACCAAAAAATTCCATAGCAGAATAATCGGTCCCATCAGAATTTTTATCATTACCATGCTTGTTAAAGGCCTTGTCACCGGTAAAAATAAATGCATTACCCATAAAATTTGACGGTTTTTCAACCGTTTTAAAAAACGGTCTCTGCAAAAGAGGAAAATAACGATTGTCATATGACATGGAAAAACAAAGAGAATTAGAGAGAAGGACTAGAATTGATACTATGTAGACTTTTTTCAACATGATACAAACCCAATTTTTAACATTACTGCTTCTAGCTTATTATTTGTAAACCAAAAATGGAGGAGAGAGTGGGATTTGAACCCACGATTCCAATTTCTTGGAATAATTGCTTTCGAGGCAACCGCTTTCGACCACTCAGCCATCTCTCCATGAAAACACTCTGTTTTATTCGATTGTTCTAAACAGAATTTTACGTAGTTACCATAATAAACAATTCTGCTATTTTTTAAAGAACTTTGTTTGCCACCCATTCCTTTAGTATTTCCTTTTAACACTTAATACAACGCAATATGCAATATTGTTTTATATTTTTACTTGAATGATTTGCCATAATACCGTATATCTAATTAATGTTTTTTCGATCAAATTAATAAATAAGCAAATTAAATATGAAAAAAGCAAAAAATAAACAAATAAAATTTACCTTATTATAAGGAGAGATCATGCAAAAAAATAACATCCAAGGCATAGTGCTTGCAGCAGGAAAATCAACACGCCTAAAAACTGGACGATCAAAGTTGTTAGAACCAATCTGTGGTCGAGAAATGGTCTCTTACCCAACCAAGTTACTGGACGAACTTGATATGCCAATCACAATGATTATTGGATATCAAGGAGATCTAATCAAAAAGGCCCTGGATCGATACAAATTCAAAGATATAACCTTTGTAGAGCAAAAAGAACAAAAAGGAACAGGTCACGCCCTTTTGTGCTCAAAAAAAACATGGTCGGCTGACGACATTTTAATAATCAACGGAGACGCTCCGCTAGTACACGCAGAAACAATAGAAAAGCTTTGCTATGAGCACACAAAAAACAATGCAACAATAAGCTTTGTAACAGCTAATCACTCCGATCCTTTGGTTGCAAATTACGGTAGAGTTATAAAAGAAAAAAACATTATAAAAATTGTAGAACCTGCAAACTTTACCGGCGATGACGTAAGTGAAAGCTGTTGGATTAATGGCGGAATTTATTTGGTAAAAAAAGATTTTTTGGAAAAAGCAATTGACGATATTCCAAAAGATTCAATTTCTAAAGAATTTTATTTAACTGATTTAGTAAGACTTGCTGGTGAAAAAAAGCACACAATAAAAACTGTTTCTGTTCCATTTGACTGTATCCGTGGAATAAATACAATGTACGAACTTTGGGCAGCAGAACAAATTAAAAGATCCCAATTGATTCGTTTTTGGATGGGAGAAGGCGTTCGCTTTGAACTAGCACAAAACGCACACATTGATTCCGACGTTAAAATTGGCGCGGGAACAAGAGTCTGTCTTGGTTCACAATTACTCGGAACAACATCAATTGGAAAAGGATGCACAATTGGATCTCATTCGATTATATTAAATTCAACACTAGAAGATAACGTTACCGTTTTGCCTTACTCTTACATTGTCAATTCAAAAATTTATGACAATGCCCAAGTTGGTCCGTTTGTACACATAAAAAACAGCTCCGAAATAAAGCCCAATGCCACTATTGGAAATTTCGTAGAAATAAAAAAATCAATTATCGGACAAAATACAAAGGCTAAACATCTATCTTACATCGGTGATACAACTATTGGATCAAACGTAAACATCGGGGCCGGAACAATAACATGCAACCACAATGGAAAACAAAAAAATAAAATTAAAATCGAAGACAATGCCTACATAGGAAGCAATAGCAGTCTGATTGCACCAATTAAAATAGGAAAAGGAGCATTTACAGCCGCAGGTTCTGTTATAAATAAAAACGTTCCAGAAAATGCTCTGGCAATTGCACGGTCAAGACAAGAAAACAAAGCTGATTATGCAAATAAAATAATTGGAAAAACAACAAGCAACAAAAAAGAAAATAAGGATGAAGCACCATTTATTGGCGCAATAAAAAGCAAAGACGCAACAACAATCTCAACCGAGTAATATGATAAAATTTGTACACACAGCAGATACACATTTCGGAATTGAAAACTACGGAAAAATAGATCAAAAGACGGGAATTCATTCTCGTCTTTTGGACTTTAACAAAGCGTTCAAATTTTGTGTAGATACAGCAATTGAAAAGAACGTAGATTTTTTTCTTTTTTGTGGGGATGCGTATAAAACAATTCATCCAACGCCGACACAACAAAAATTTTTCATGCAAAATCTTTTGCAACTTCATAAAGCCAAAATTCCTATTGTTCTTATTGTTGGCAATCATGACCATCCTCTAAGCTTTGGCAAAGCAACAAGTCTTGAGGTTTTTGGAGACCTTCCACTTGATGGTTTTCATTTTGTTTCAAAGCCACAAATACTAACTCTTAAAACTAAAAGCGGACCAATACAAATTGTCGGCATTTCATGGCCAACACGAAACTCTATAGCAGTATCATCAAAACATTTAGACAAAACTGCAACCGAAATAACAACATATATCTCCAAGGCTGTTGGAGATATAATATCTAATCTTGCAGATAAACTTGACCCTAAACTCCCCGCTGTTTTGGCCGGACACCTTACAATAAGTTCTGGGGTATTTTCGGGCTCAGAAAAACGCGCAATTTATGGAGCAGACCCAGTACTGCTGCCGTCTCAGCTTGCAATAAAACCATTTGACTACGTAGCCCTTGGACACTTGCACCGCCATCAAAATCTAAATAAAAATGGCATACCAATTATTTACTCAGGCTCTGTAGAAAGAATAGACTTTGGAGAAAGAAACGAAGATAAAGGTTTTTGTATAGTATCAATAGAAAGCAACAAAACAACTTCTTATGAATTTATAAAAACACCTACAAGGCCATTCGTTCAAATTGAAGTAAAAATTGGAAAAGATAAAAATCAAACTGAGTCCATTTTAAACGAAATAAAAAAACATAAAATAAATGAGGCTATTGTAAAAATTATTTACCATGTCCCCGAAGGAAAAAAAGACTCTGTAGATTTGATTAAAATACAAAAAGCATGCCTAACCGCATGGCACATTGTAGGTATAATTCCGATTATAAAAGCTACAACTAGAACAAAACGAATGTCCGTTTCATCACATACACCACTTGAAGAACTTTTAGAAACATACTTTTCAGCAAAAACTGAGCTTAACGATTCAAAAAGTGAGTTAATAAAAAAATCCCTCGCTTTGTATGAACAAGCGAGGGAACAAGAAGAAAACGTTTAATAAAAAATTTATTCCTTTATTTTTCCCAAAAATTCTTGAGAAAAATAGCTTTGGTCCAAAATACTAATCGATGCCTTGCTAATCAAATCGTCTTTATACTCTTCCAAATGTTTTTCGTACAAAGGAAATCTAAGTTTATCTAAAATTTCTGCATATCGCTCAGATAAAGGAATATTCCTCTCAGGTGTACAGCTTTTTACCCGAAAGACCTCAAATCCTTGCCCAGGCAAAGCTTTTGGTTCAGAAATAAATCCTTCTTTTTTTTCGAATAAATAGAGCATCGATTCTGCTACAGAACTTTTTTCCATAGAAAACGGCTCTTCCCAATCAGCTCGTTTTAAAATCTTATTTTGATTTATTCTATTTTTTATAACCTCTAACTGTTCTTTCTCTGTTTTGTTTTTCAACAAAGGAACAACTCCACGCTGTAAAACACATGTTGCTTCCTGAATAACAGGATTTTCATTGTAATAAGCTTCAACCTTCTCTTTTTGGATAACAATTTTTGATTTTACTTTATGCTCTATTAAAATCTGAATAGCCTGAAAACGCCTAAAATGTTCGCGGCCCTCTTCATTTGTATAACCAGCTGCTCTAAAAATATCATCTAACTGCTCAGAAGTTATTCCAAACTGTTTCTGAATCCTAGCTAAATAACGGTCAACCGAATTGTCGTCAACTGATATTTTAAGCTTTTGAGCGTCCTGACTCATAAGCCGTTCTACAACAATCTCCTCCGGAGTCATCTTTCCTTGTCCAAGAGGATTTCTGTCACAGTCCGCCTTAGTTACAATCTCTATTCCATCCCCGCCATATAAAACAACAATAACCTTGTTTACATCATAAGTTCCAGAGAGAATGTCACCGCAACCAATTTTCTGTGACGAAACACATAAAGAGAAGCAACACAACAAAAAAATACCAAATACTCTAACAATGCTGTTCATTATTTAAACCCCGATAAATTTAAAAGAGGAACAGCCAATCAGGCATATTCCCCTTTTAAAAAACTATCTTACTAATATTGTTTACTTATGCCTTAAGCCTTTTTTGGCTCTGTTTTTACGGCCCCGTTTTCATCATCTTCTAAATGCTTACTAACGTCTTTTTTATCTTCTTCATTTTTTTTGTCAAAATACTCTTCATTTTCTTTGACATCATAATCTTTTTTGAGCTTATCAACTTCGTCTTTGAACATTGTGGTTGTTTTATCAATTCTGACACGCTCTTTTATTTGATCTTTAACTGCGTCATATGGATGATGTTTTGCATCTTCTTTTTTCTCTGCAAATACAACCCAGAACTTTTTATCTACTTCAAACATCTTCTTTGTAGGAGTTCTGTCGATATCTAGAATTTTCTTTCTAAGATCTTCTTTAACATCATGTCTCATATCGTTGACCATGCCAAAGTCTTTTACTGTTAGTTTTTTGCTTTCAGCAAACTTTTTAAAGTCTTTTTCATTCTTAACTTCTTTTAAGAAATCTTCGGCCTTATCTTTATTGTCAAACTCTACACCTTCAGCTTTTGTTCCACCTGGAGCAATCATAATTCCAGGAACATGCTTGTTTTCTTCATAATGTTTTTTGACATCTTTTTCGTCGACTTTAACTGGATGCTTTTCCTCAAAATTCTTTGCTGCAAGTTGAACTCTCAAATTACGCTCAACAACCTTCATTGCTTTGTCTAGTTCGTTTTTAAAGCCTTCAGACTTGTCAATGCCATTTTCCTTCAGCCATGCTAGAAGAACTTCTTCTGTTGTCATGGACATAAAGATACCTTTTTTTGCATCTGGCATTAAGTGCATAATTTGTTTTATGCGAGGATTTGTTTCTAAGAAAGTTTCAAAGTACTGTTGAAAATCTTTTTCTCTAACTACTGGTTCACCTTTAATTGTTAAAAGGACTTGCCCCTTATCTTTATCGTCCTTAGAAACATGTGTATCCGGCTTTGCAGAAGCCTTTTTGTCGTCACTTTTGAAAAAATCGCATGCTGGTAAAAATGCGATTGATAACAGTCCAACATATAACAATGTCTTGTTATGCGTTTTGCTCATAGTAAAAACCCTTTTTAGTTTTACAATTAACAATTATACAAACCCATACATGGTATGGTATCGTATCATAATTTACAAAAAAAACCTACACCTAATTTACAGTACGCTTTCTATTTCTCTATGATGTTATTAGACCCCTTTTTTAATTTTTTATAATACCTACAATCAACTATTCAATTTTGGTAAAAATATTATAATCTTAAACCACTCTGGCTGCAACAACAGCGATTATCGACTTGGGCTTTAGAGGCAAAAGTGATTTTGCAACAGCTCTTATTGTAGCACCGGTTGTTACCAAGTCATCTATTATTACAATTTTTTTCCCTTTGTACTCTTCTTTTTTATCACATAAAACAAATGAATCTTTAACATTTTCATAACGTTTTTCTGCACTCAACCCAGCCTGATAACCTGTCTGTCTACAACGTTTTACTAAGTTTACAACAGCTACGCCACTTTTTTTGCTCAAATAATTGGCCATAACATTTGCCTGGTTAAACCCTCGCTTAGCAGAGCGAGTCCAATGCAATGGAACCGGAACCAATAAGTCATACTCCATGTTTTTTAAAAACGTTTTCTCCCAAATTAGCTGTGCAAGCTGATTACTAGACAGACAATTTCGATATCGTTTTGCCAAAATTAACGAACGCACAGGCTCCTTGTACTCGCAAACAGCCATAATTCGCATCTGCCTTGATTGCGTAATTTTCAATGGCAATGAAATTATTGGAGATATCTTTTTATCACAAGAATTACAAAAAACAGAACGTTCATGTAAAAATTGTTTGCAGCAAGAACAAATTGGCGGCGAAAAAATTTTTGATGCCAAATCAAACATAGAAAAAAAACGTTGCTTTAAATCCATATTAAGCACAAGCGTAAAACAAGATTGGCCAATAACCCAGCAACAACATCATCCATTAAAACTCCATTTATGCCTTTCCTTTTTTCACACCTATTAATTGGCCATATTTTTGAAATATCGAAAAACCGGAATATTACAATACCCAATATTATTGACTTTATCGAAATCAAAATTCCGGCAAAGGTTATAATTGTTCCCCACACTTCGTCCATTACAACTTCTGGTGGGTCTGAATCTTCTAACAACTTTTTGCACTTTGTAAAAGGCTTTAGCGTTAAAACAAACAGAACAAACGCAAAAACCGTGTAATAAATTCCCTGCGGCTTTATCACCCATATAAGAAGGCCAGTTAATATGGTTGCTATTGTACCAGGAGCTGGCAAATATCCTATTGGGCCAAGGGTTAAGATTTTATAAAATATATTTTTATTTTTCATCTTAAAATCTTCCAAAATATAAGCATAACTCAAACTAAACGATCACATTCGAATACATTCGACTGCATTCGCTATCGCTCATTCCGCTCAGTACGAACGGGGAGTAACTTCTACAATTATCCAAAAACAAATTCAAAGCCTCTCTTCCTTGCCATTCGCATACATCCCGTTCGACTCGGCATTATACCTCAGGAATATCGGGCATTCTTTTGTGTTCATATACATTCGACTGCATTCGCGTTGCTCATTCCGCTCAGTACGAACAGGGAGGAACTTTATACAATTATCCAAAAACAAATTCAAAACCTCTCTTCCTTGCCATTCGCATGGATCCCATTCGACTCGGCATTATACCTCAGGACTATCGGGCATTCTTTTGTGTTCGTATACATTCGACTTCATTCGCGTTGCTCATTCCGCTCAGTACGAACAGGGAGGAACTTTATAAAATTATCCAAAAACAAATTCAATGTCAATCTTGCTTTCCGTTCGCCCTGAGTAAGTCCGCAGGACGCATCGAATGGGTATCTTCGAACGGATTAAACTGTTCTTATTTTTGCCTTCCAAAAGTTTCAACAAACAACAAAGAAAATACTCCAAAAACAATAACAGCATCAGCTATATTAAAAGTCGGCCAAGCCCACCCGTTATACGAAAGCACAATAAAATCCACAACTCCGCTATAAACAAACCTATCAATAATATTTGAGATGGCTCCAGAAATTATAAGTGTCTCAAGCACTACAGATTTTTCATTTTTAAACTGATTATAGGCATGCCACGCAAAACCACAACAAACCAAAAAAATCAAAAATGTCACAATTACAAAAACATTTGTAGAATCCGAGTTTAACATTCCCCACGAAATACCACGGTTAAAACAAACATTAAATGATACAAACTGATTAAACTTGAATGGCTCGGCAACTTTGGTCAGTGCAAGCCATTTAGTTAGTTGATCAACTAAAATTACAAGCCCACCTAGAAACCCATAACCAAACAAGGCATTCAATTTTTTCATCTAATTTCTGCGCCTATAGTTTTTACTGCTTCAATAACCTTGTTAGAAACTTCGTCAATCTCTTTCTTTTGTAGCGTCTTGTTTTCGTCTTGAATTACAAACCTGAACATCAA
>JABGSX010000034.1 GCA_018647505.1 bacterium
AGCAATTTGACGAGTGCCTACATATTGCAGAACTTCTACTAAACGACAAGCACGATTTAATTCATAAAGCTGTTGGGTGGATGCTTAGAGAAACTGGGAAGCGCAACCAAGAAGTTGAAGAAAAATTCTTGCGTAAACATTATAAAAAAATGCCCAGAACAATGTTGCGATATTCTATAGAAAAGTTTGATAAAAATAAAAAAGCTTTTTACATGAAAAAATGACTTATAGGCGCTTGCATTTTTCCAAGCGCCTATAAAATTTATTATTCTTCTTTTTGTCCCCTTACAAATCTTTCTAGATCAGCTTCTATTCTTCTCTTAATATCTTTAATCTCTCTGCCAAAACTAATGTTGTCACTGAAAAAAGCTCCCGATGTAAGACGCTCTCTTAACACTGGCAAGTTATCAATTTTGTTTTTTATTCTTCTTTCCAGCTGCCCACAATCACTCAACAACGCTCTTTTTGACCAAGGACGAACACAACCACATGTTAACCTAGAAAAAATATCAGTTCCATCTGAGTCGATAAAATATAAATCCGATGTATCTTGTATCTTCCTATATAAAGTAGACAATCCCCAAGAAAAAATAGAAAGCCCACCTTCAGCATTAGCAACATCCATATCCTCAGTGCTTTCTCCAACCGCGCTTAAAGGAACTAAAAAACCACCCCTCATAACGTATGGATCAGAAGGTTTTACAACACCAAACAAAGAAACAAACATGAACAATAAACTTATTTTTAAATTTTTCATATAATCCCCACTAACCAGCTCTTTGCAGGCTTAAAACATAATTACAATCAACACAAAACTCTTTTTACAAAGTGATAATTATATAATATCACGGACAGCAAAAATGTCAATTTGTCATACCCCACAATAGCGATTTACAACACAAAAAAACAGAAATAATAAACTTATCTTTCAAACCTTTTAAGCAACCCTTACTGTTGTTCATTTTTCAGACTTAAAACATAATTTAAACAAATTGCTATTTGCTCCATTGCGCCTTCGATATCATTAAGAAAATTTGTACTTTTTCCTAAGAAAACACCCCTAGATTAATATCTTGTCAAATAAAACAATTTAAAAAATTTTCATTTAAAAAGTTATAAAGACTTGTTCAACAATAATAAAAAATTGGATAGGAGAAATAAACAAAAAACCGGCCCACAACAAGCCGGTTTTAATTTTTTATTTTATTTTTTTATATTGATTCTATGCGAACAATTGTTTGCTCTTGTCTGTGTCCTTTTTTAACTCTGGACTTTTTACGACGCTTGAATTTAAATACAATAATTTTTGGGCCTCTCATGTGCTTTACAATTGAAGCTTTTATTGGTGAATCAAGATGGGGTTTTCCTATTTCAACTTCTTTTTCACTCAACTTGCGCAATAATACATCTTTAAATTCTACTGTATCTCCAGGTTCGCCCTCAAGCTTTTCAATTGATATAGTCTTTCCTTCGAGAGCCTGGTATTGCTTTCCTCCAGTTTGAAAAATTGCATACCGCTCAAACATTCCCTCTTGTTTCATGCATATTCCTATCGAAAAATTTTCATTGTGATTCAAAGTTATACGTATAGTATACAAAAAAAAATTAAGAAGAACAAAACCTTATTTAACCGTAAAAACTTCTAATAAATACAAATTCTGTCATACTTATTAGTCAGGTTTTAAACAACAAATGGGGTAAAAATGTTCAATAAAAAAAACAATAATAATGTTCTCTTTGTTTTCTTAACAATCTCTTTATTATTGCCTTTCTACACTCTTACAAAAACAAATAATAAAATCTTATTCGATCATATCACTGAACACTTAACAACAATTCCAAAGCAAACAAGCCAATCGGTAAAAATTTATAAACAGGCCGACAGCCTTTCGCACAACTCCTCAGCTCAAGAAACCATACTATCAATACAATGCATATCTGAAATTTGCATGGAAGAAAGTGAACCATCGGACAACACAGACGAGTGTATTTTTCTATTTGCGGCAAAGGCATGCTGCCTGCAAAACAAACTCCTTATTCTAGAACTATTTAAAATATTAAGAGTAATAAACCATTCAATAGAATATTGGAAAAACAAACAAGAACATTATGTAAAACACTTTATAGAACGTGGCCCATACCAATGGCTCTTTGGAAAAAAACAAAACCAAGACCTCAAAGAAAAGCTCGACTCTCTAGTCTTCATGCAATCAGAAATCACAAGATATATCGGAACAATAAAAAAGATAGTAGAACAAACAAGCAGAGCCTATTCTTTGCAAAGTTTGATGTCCACCACAGCTAGAATAACCTCGGAAACAGAGCGCTTTCTTTCTAGAGACCAAAGGCTTCCAAAAAATGAACATGATACTGTGGCTACAAACAAATACCAGCTTAATCAACTGACAGAAAATTTGCGTGGTATAAAAACTTATGTAGTTCAAATGCAAAAAAATGTATCCAGCTTGACCGCTCCTGGACACCTAAGGCGCAACTGGGCGATTTATACAGCAGGAGCAGTTGGTACATTTGCTACTGCATGTCTTTTGGCAAAATACTCAGAGAAAGTTCCTGGAATACTTCAGGCAGCAAAAGAAACTATCGAGGATGTATACACCTTTGCAATAAAAAATCGACTCAGAGGCATACAACGAACGATCGGGCAATGGCAAAGGCTTAGAGGCCCTGGACACTCAAACATAACAGACCGCATCGATGAGATGCGAGAAGAATTTACAAGGGAATACCGCTTTCAACAAGAGCACCTTGAGCAAATCGCCAGAGGAGAAGGTGGCGGAGTTTTACCGGGAACAATAGAAGCTCACGGAAAGGCAGACTGGGTGCCATTTTCTGACATATCTATTGGGATTCCAGTTCCACAACAATTCCAAATGGGAGCACAAAGACTTATTGCCGATTTATACAACACAAGACTAAACGTCGCGGATGTAGCCAAAGAAAGCGCAATAAAACTGGAAGAAATGCTCAATACATCAAGAGACACTCTTGACGTTGTTCAGTTTGCGGCCGACAGTTGCGTACTGGTTGCAACAACAGCTTTAGCCACTTTTGGATCTGTTTGGGCAGCAAAAAAACTATATAGAAAAATCAATCCCGCAAATCAATTGATAGAAGAAACTAAGTTAACACTGAAAAAAATTACTGAAATTCTCAATCAAAATTACAGAGATAAAAAAGCCCCATCGCTTGAACAAGAAGGAATGTTGGAATTTTTATTTGATCAACTTTATTCTCAAGCACAACAATTTCCCGGCGGAACAAAAGATATTTTTATATTAGATATTGAGCTTATTTCTTCATCGTCACTTGACCTTGAAGAAAAGCTTAGAAGAATATCTGACATGTACAACAAATACACTTTTCTACAATTAACATAGCAAACTGCATGTAATAAATTTCTTGATCAAATGTATAAACATATGGTAAAGAAATAGAAACGTTAAAACCCTTTAAAAGGAGAAACAATGAAAAAAGGGACTTTCTATTCCATTATTATTTTTTCTGTTTTACTGCTGACCTCTCAACAAAACCGCTTAATTGCCAAAAAAGACACCCATCCAGAAAATGCCATCCCAATAGAACATGTTTTTGATGCTGGCAACAAAAAAGAAGAAGATGCTCTCAACGTAGCACCGCACCATCCAAAGGCACTTTTTAAAACCGTGAACGAGGCTATAGAATATCTTGGACACAAACTTTTGGACCATCCTGAAGCATCGTTAATATCTTTCCACAGACACATAATGGCCAAGCTCATTAGAGACACAGAAAAAAATAATTTGCGTCATGGATTCCCGGTAAATAAAGAATTTAGGCATCTGGTCTCAAAACTGGACGCCAGCTCAAAAAAGCTATTCTCACACATAATTAAACAAGCCCATATTCTTACAAAAGATCCTAATCCAAAAAAACCATTTAGCAATGAATCAAAAAAATATCTAAAAGAAGTGGTTAAGCTTCTCTTAGATAACACCGTAATAACCCATCCAAAAGAAATAGCTGAGTCTATGCGACATATTGAAAGACCTCACATTGATCACTTTAGTCCAAAAACACTTTCTGGCAAAATTAAAATACATGCAGAAACAGCAGTAAAGTGGGTTACAAAAACAACACAAAGTTTATGGAAAAAAATTAAAAAACTTTTCTGAGAAAAATAAAAAGGGTCCACATATGTGGACCCTTTTTATTTTGTTAAACTCGTTTTTTCATATCCAACTCAATCTATTATATTTCGCCGCTCAAAGATACCCATTCGATGCGTCCTACGGACTTACTCAGGGCGAACGGCAAGCAAGCTTGATATTGAATTTGTTTTTGTACAAAGCATAGCACTATGTATAAGATTAAAACCCGTTCGTGCTGAGCGTAATGAGCGATAGCGAGTGAAGTCGAATGTATACGAACGGACTATTCCTTGATTTTCCACAAAATATCAAACGCCTGTCGCGGCGATAAATTATCAAAATCTATAGCAGAAAGCTTGTCAAAAATCTTATTTTTTTCTTTAAGTTTATCTTTAATATCGCCTATCATTTGGCGCATTTTCCTGTTTTCTACCACCATAGAACTATTCTGTGTTTCTGATGGAATTAAAAATGTTTGCTGCGCAAAGCCAGCACTCTGAGAGTGTGGATAATTGTGCCCTTGTCTAAGCTGTTCTAAAACATCATAGGCCCGCTCAATTAATGGCTCCGGCAAATGCGCTAATTTGGCAACCTCTATACCAAAACTTCCATCAGCAACCCCCTTTACAATTTTGTGTAAAAATACAATGCCTTGTTCCGCTTGCTTGCTAGATGTGTAATAACTGGAAATCCCCGAAAATAAATCTTGTAAGTGCGTAAGCTCATGGTAATGAGTAGCAAACAAACAACGTGCGCCAATGTTGGTATAAATATATTCTACAACCGCCTGAGCAATTGCTAGACCATCAAACGTGCTCGTTCCACGCCCTACCTCATCAAGTATGACAAGACTCTTTTGTGTTGCCTGCAAGCAAATTGTTGCAGCCTCTTCCATTTCAACCAAAAATGTACTTTTCCCTTCAGCAAGCAAATCCGAAGCTCCAATTCTTGTAAAAATCCGGTCCAACAAAGGGACATTGGCATTCTTAGCCGGCACAAAAACACCACACTGCGCCATTAAACAAATCAACGCAACCTGGCGCAGGTATGTAGATTTTCCACCCATATTAGGACCAGTGATTATCCACAAAGACTCTTGATCTGTAAGATTGGAAGAATTTGTAATAAAACTTTCTTGCAAGTTTTTTTCAACAATTGAATGACGACCATCAGTTATAATAATATCTCGACCATCATTAAACGAAGGACGAACATAATTATTTTCATATGACGTTTTTGCCAAACCAATCAGCCCATCCAAATGAGAAAGAGCTTGAGACAATGCGCGAAGTTGAGACAAGTATGAATAAGTTTCATTTTTTATACGCTCAAACACTTCCTTTTCAACACTTTCAACGTCATGTTTTGCTTGTAAAATATCACTTTGTAAAGCCTTTAGCTCTTGGGTTGTAAATCGCTCCTTACCAACCAATGTCTGGTGTCTACTATATTCTTCCGGAACCAAATGAACATTCGGTTTTGTCACTTCAATATAGTAACCTTGAACTTGATTATAGCGTATTTTAAGAGAGGCTATCGAAGTTTTACTTTTTTCCTTTTTTTCGAGTTCTAATATTTTTCCATGAGCATTCTCAGAAAGCTCTCTTAAATCGTCAAGCTTCTTGTCAAAACCATTTTTTATCAGCCTGTCTTTTGCAAAATCATCATTTATCGCAGCAAAAAGTAACTTATAAAGGGAATTAAAGCCACCAAGTTTCGCAACAATAATTTTTAGTAATTCAACTCCGCTTTTTCCAACAAGAGTATCATATAAATCCGGTAGAGATTCGAGTGAATTTATAAGTGCAACGTAATCATTAAAATGTGCTCTATTTAAAGCTATTCTACCAACAACTCGTTCAAAATCACCAACCTTACGCAAAGTGTTTTCAATCTTTTGTGAAAGAGAGATATCAGATACAAAAGCCTGTACAACATCCAAACGCTGCTCAATTTGATCTTGCACAACCAACGGTCTTAATATCCATTTTTTTATTGTGCGAGAGCCCATTGGTGTTATGGCATTATCCACAATGCTTAACAAAGAATTTTTTCTTCCACCATCATAATTGTTTTTTATAAGCTCCAGATTTTTCTGCGTCGAATTATCTACAATAAGAAAGTCCTCTGGATCATAAAAATGTATTTGCTTAAAAAGCCCAAGAGAGCTTTCCTGCGTTTTTCTCATGTATAAATAAAACAAGCTCAACGCATTACGCATCTGCTCATTTTCAAATATCTGCTGTGTAACATTTTTTGTAAACTGGCCAGAAATCCATTTTTCAAAATCTTTTTTTACTTCTAAATCATTTGAATCAAAATTTTCTAACGTTACAAAATACCCCTGTTTTTTAAAAAATGAAGAAAATGATTGGGCCTCTTTTATAGACGGAAGAACAATTTCATCTGGAAAAAAACGAGCCAACTCCACCTCAAGAGATTTATGATTATCGATCAAAATATTCGTTGCAAATAACTGTGCCGTTAAAAGTTCACCAAACAACAAACCACACGACTTTTTTCCAGGAAAACAAGAAAACAAGTAGGAGGCCGACTTAGAATCAAGAAGTTTACTATCGGTTAAAGTTCCAGGTGTAAGAACTTGGGTCACTCCCCGTCTAACAACAGTCCCCGGTTTTGCTTCTTCAAGTTGATCACAAATAGCAACACAAAAACCCCCTTTTACTAACTTTGAAAGATAGTGGTCAAGTGCGTGAACAGGAACACCGCAAAGCGGGATTGGCTCCCCTTTATTTTTTCCACGTGATGTTAATGTAATTCCAAGAAAAGCGGAGGCGTTTTTTGCATCGTCAAAAAAAAGCTCATAAAAATCACCGACCTGGAACAACAGCAAAGAATCTGGGTGTTCCTTTCTTATTTCAAAATATTGTTTCATTAATGGAGTTTGTTTAGCCGATGAAGAAGTCATTTGCGCAAACCTTTTACTTTAGTTTAATATCTGCGAATAGCTTTATTACTATAGTAAAATAAGCCATAAAAGTCACACTAAAATTAACAACTTTAAATTACGAGCACGCAACAAGCTCAACTGTTTTAAAAACTTCACAGCCTTAACAAAAAACACAATAATTAAAAAAATGACATCTATTTTAAATATTCCCAAGGAATAACAGGTTCCACTTGAGAATAATCATCGAACAGCGGGCCGTTATGACGAGCACCAAAATATGCGGGAAGTGTAATACGCTCCAAAAGAACTAGCGCTGCCATAAAATCTTTTTTGTTGCCTTTACGAACAATAACAGTTGAATTTTTGTCCTTTAACAGCATCTCCAAGGTTGCCACAGTACGAACAAACAATTGCATAGAAAAAGGATTGGGCTTAACTTTAGCTAGAAGCTTTTTGTTATGATTTGTACGGTTTAATTCCCGAGACACCCTTCCCCACAACCTTTTTTTCGTAAGAGCTTTACAAAGTTTTGTTGTAGACATACACGCATTAGAATACCCTTTATCTCTTTTGTCCTGTTGATAAGAATCTACAAGGCGCGTAATTGTGTTTTTTCTATTTGTTGGAGCTTTTGGATTATAACCAAATGCATACAACCCCGTAAACGTATCAGCAGCATTCCAATCCAAAAGATGTGGAACGTTTCCAAATTCTCCCCAATTTGCACCGGCTAAAGATAATGGATCAACATGGAAAAATGACATGCGTCTTGTATCTCCACTATGACATTGCTCTAAATACTTTTGCACAACAGTTGCCTTTTTCTCATCCTCCAATAAAACTCCCATTGGAGGAACATAGTACATTTTCTCACGCGGCGACATCCAATTACCCTGCTCAGGCTGAATATCCCAGGACAAAAGATTGGAACATGTTGCATACCAATTTGCTCGCAATTGAGAAAAAATAGTTTCAAGTCTCGTCGCATCTCTGCACCACTTATTAATTTTGTCTATAACCACATAATCCTGTTTTTCAACCAAACAATTATCATAACCTTGGGAAAATAAATCATAAAAGCCACTCCAAAGTTGATTGCTATATGGATCGACAACCTGCCCTTCAAACAAATTTGCCAGGTATTGAGAAAAAACAACAAGAGGATCAAAAGAAAATCGAACTAACGAGTGATAATCTTTGTCGTATTTACAAGTCCTCAAAAGCCTTCGGTACTCTTGTTCAACTTTAGTAGTTGCCTGATCAACCAACTTTTCTTCTTGTTTTTCAAGTAATGCTTTAAGTTTTTCAAAAAAAACAACCTGAAAATCGCCAACACTCATACTACTTATATCTGACAAAGCATGACCCAGGATAAAATCATACATTTCTTGGCGAAACGCCGTTTCTAAAGCAAAGGACTTTATAAAATCATCCCGTTGATGCTCCAGAATTAAACACAACTCTTGGTAGCGATTTACAAAAGGTTGAAACAGACTTGCATTTCGTTTAAAAACTTCGCTAAACATAGATTTCAACTGTTGCAAAATAAAATGCATACGAATGTTTTCTCGAGAAGACCTGGGATACATCCCCATAAAATCAACAAACATAACCTTTTTAATCCCGGCCTGTTTTAATTTTCCGGTTATATCCGCTAAAAAAGAATCAAGTGTCATCGGAATAGAAATACCACTAAAAAGAATCTGCTCCGGTTCAACAACTTTTAAGCCACATGAATGAGCCCCCTCCAAACTTACCAGAACTCTAAGCTTTAAGGTCCGTTTATTAAAAATAAAATCACCACCGTTATAAGAAAACGGAATCCATTCAACGTCATCCAACCCTAAAGAAACAACATTCTTACAATAATGGTCAGCCGGATTAGTGCTAACATTGAAAGACAAGTCACTACCTTTAGCACATTCTATTTTTTCAGAAAATTCATCTATATAATTTTCACAAGAACTTTCAACATGCCGCCGAATTCTATTTTTTTCATCTACCGAAAAACTTTTTACTGTTTCAATGTCAACATAAACAAGCCCTTCCGGCTTACACAAAAAGTGACTTATCTGAGCCGGCAAATCCATAATAAAAACATCATCTTTAAACTTGTACAAAACACCTCTTTGCGATGATGAATTATCTACGCGTTCGTATTCTTCAAAACTGTCACCAAATTTGCCCCAGTTTTGAAGATTTCCCAAAAGAGTACTTTTACCAACCCCATCAACAAAACTGCAAAATATGTACACAGTTGATTGGTTTTCGACAGGGTTTAAAAGTTCTTGGAACCTCTTAACAAAATTCTGAGCTCCCTCGGTCGCCTCCTTTTTCTGAAGAGAAAAAACTTCAATAGGATATGTTATATCCGGCCCTACAAAAAATTTCAATAGCGGAACACTTGACTCTAGAGCATATCGAGCATAATCAATTGAAAAAAGAATATCTTGTGTTGCAACAAGTTCATTATATGAATTTTTTAAAACTCCAGCATAAATTGATCGCCAAAAATTAATAAGTCGCTTTATAGTGCTTTTGCTATCGCCAGACACCAAGGTCTTTTCTAATTGATCCCTGGCCCGTATCACAAAATCAAAATCTTCGCCAAAAGCCTCTTTTTGAAATATAATCGCTTGATCATCAAACAAATCTACTCGTCCTGGCAGAACATGCTCAAACGTGGGATCTTTTCCAGGATGTAACCTAGAGTAAATCCAACTAACATCTTTTAGCAAAAAACCTGTCATAAAACCAAAAATATTTGCCGGAGCAAAGCTTAACCCTTTAATACCTCTAAAATCAGCCTCGTCATCAATTATGCTCTTTGCAAATGCCGGATATACACCAGGAATTGCACCCTCCTGATATCCAGCGACAACAAGTCGCCCATGAATATCAAAGCCTTTTTTACTTAGAAAATCTTCCAATTGCAAAAAACTTTCACGAGTTTTTTTCAACAAGAAAGGATGGTACGAACGAGTATATCTAGAATGATGAGATGAAATATCACAATTGTTGATAAAGCTTTCTGAAAAGTCACACTCTTCCAGATCCTTTAAAGAATCTTTCGCCAAAAGGAGCGAAAATCCGGCCACACAAATAAAACAGAATGCTAGAAATCTAAATCGCCCAATATTCATCGTATATTTTTTTCTCTTTAGCTAAAATTGATAAAACATTTTTATAACGTCTTAATTGACAATCATACCTAGCCTCATATTTGCTAAAACGAATTCTCTCAAAAACACGCTTTAAATAATTGTGCACAGCTCGCGCTTTTTTTGTATAAAAAGAATATTCTTTTTTGTTATCAAAATTTAACCTCGCACTCTGAACCACATAAACCAAAAGGGCAAAAAGCTGGTCAAAGCAAAACGCATAAAAATCATTATGTGGCGCTAAATTTTTAGATTGCCAATACTCAAATATTGGCTTAAAACCCAACCTTGTTATCGACCTCTTTGAAACCTTAGGACAAAAAACTACAAAAGATTTTTCTACGCTCACAAAAAGATTAGTTAGAAAAAAATCATAAACAAGGCACTCGTCAACCAGATTAAAAAGTTTTTCTTGATATTTCCAATCACTCATTTCCTTACAATCAACACCAAAATAATCCCATGGAGAATGACAAAACACATCAACAAGAGCCGCCCAGGCATCTGTAAACGTTGTTACATCCATTTGAGAAAAAGACCGGCAAACCCACCCTGCCGAAAGAGAGCATTCTTTTAAGTCGCACTTAAACTTTTTAAGAATTTGCTCGCTAGACTGGCTACTTTTTTGCAGCTCCCGATCTTGAGCAGCTGGCAACAAGCTGAACAAAAAAATGACAAGACAAAATAATAAAAGAAATGTTTTTTTCATAACCATAAAAGTTATGCATTTTCATCTACGAGGTTTCCAAAAATCCACATCCGCTCCTGCTCCAAAATCTCTCTTACGCTCCTAATTGTGTTAAGAATGCGAGTTGTAATCGGGGAATCTTCAAAGTTAATTTCACTAAGCCCGTAGATAAACTCATTTACCCGTTGAGTAATAAATTCAGATGTGCTTGGCAAAGCCTTTTTACACTCCACCTGGTATTGTACAAAAGCCAATATAGCTTCTGTATTTTCAACAATTCTTCCGACATCAATTTTGATCTTTTCAAGACAATACTCCAAAGTTGCACTATCTCCAAATTGACGTTGGCACAATATAAGCTCTCCAAGTTTATCAAAGTCTCTAAGTGTTGAATTGTAAAGGCTCAAAGTCCTTTTTTCTATACTGGAAAATGATAACCGATCAATCTGCCGATCCACAAAATCAAAACCCTTTTTACCAACACTCCAGACAACACTTCCGGCAACAGAAAAACCAAGTAACACAAGAATGTCTTTACCTATTTTTTTCGTAGCGCCTGTCCAGGTTTTTCCCCACCACAACGGAGAAATTAAATTACCCCACTTAAACCCTTGCTCTTCTTGCAAAAGAGAGGGGTTTTTTTCTCTTATAGAACGCAACAGAGTGTTGGTCTCATGGACTAACTCACCAAGATCACCAAGCTCAACAGATGTTAACGGCATAGGGGCTTTAACAGGTTGGTCAAGCTCAACAGACATATTGGAAGCAACAGAAGAATTTAGAGCAGAATTTTTACTCCAAGCATAAGCACCAGCGGCAAGGCACGACGCTGCCACAACGGTTCCTATTGTCCACTTAGCATACTGCTGTTTTTTTACCTGCTTGCACAGCTGATTGTACTTTTTAAGAACTCCATCCTGCGTTACACATGGAAAATCAACCAGAAGAATATCTACAGGTCTGGCAACACAATGAAACATAAAAGCAACTAAAAAAAATATTTTATTTCTCGTCATCACTTATGCCCCCGAGCCAAACATTGAGCTTCCACCAAACATGGAGGACGAAGAATCAAATCTTTGTTGATCTTGAAGCCCAGGTTTTAGAAATTTGATATAACCCTTCTTGACTGTCGTTGTTGCAACTTTTTCATCAATCAAAAACCCAAGGTGTTCAAATGTATCACAAATTCTTATAAGCAATCTTTTTACATGTTCCTTGTTAAGCTGCTCAAAGCTTTTAGCCGATTCACAAGAATTAATTACCGTATTAAGATACTCGACCAAAATTTCTACGTAAGCAACAATCTCTTTGCACCTTGTTAAAGAAAATTTATCAGAAAGGCCTCTGGCCATCTTCTTAATACGAGGACTTTCCCCATTAAGCTTATTTACGTAGCAAGGCAAAGATTCCTCAAGTGCCGAAATAATCATTTCCAGCTCCTTTTTGGTCGTCAGAGCAAGCAACTTCCACTCTTCGTCTACCTCTACCTCTTCTTCATCATCTAAAATGCGCAAGCGTTTTTCTCTGGCCAACACCGTACCTGCAGTTTGAACTACCAGCGGTTTAATTGTCCTGTACGACTTGTTATTAAGAGCGGCTAAATAATTCCAAGAAAGGGTTTCCGTTCCGTAAATTATCCTTTCCCATGATCGTTTTGCAAGGCGACCACATGATATGAGCCATTCTGGAACATTTTTGAAAAAACGATTTACTATTATTTCCGCAACAGCAGCTTCAACACCAAGCATAATTCCATTATTTACAGCTGTTGTTGTTGCGGACATCATAGGCCAACGAATTGCAAACGACTTATCTGCAAGACGACGAGCACACAGACTTCTTTTATCCTTAACATGGCCTAATTTTTTCTCCCAGCCTCTCTTTTCTGCATTACTCCACGAAGCATCATACTCATCACTCAAAGCTCTTTCTTGGGCTTCATAATCACGATTTTTCTCATGCAAAAAATCTATATCTTTAAATTCTTCTTCTGCATGCTCCGCCACATTTTTTTGAGCCCCCATTTCACGGTACAGCTTAAACTGCATGGCACGATCGAGATTAAAGCCACTGCCTCCCCCACCGTTCATACCAAGATGCGAGCCAAATCCTGCACCATAATCCATTGGGTTGACACAAAAAGAAACTGTAAATAAAAGAAAAGACATAAAAAATTTTCTGAAAAAAGATAGGAATCGTAAATTATTGCAATTCACCTATAGACTCCATTTTAAATTTAAAGGGTTACATTAAATTTGCCACTGAAAATAACAACGATTAAGTTTATAGTCTACATAATAAAAATTATTTTTAAAGGCCAAACAAAAAAATACCCTTTTTTTAAAACACTTTTAAGCTATCAATCAGAATTGTTACAGGCCCATCATTCAATAAATCTACTTTCATATGAGCACCAAAAATTCCATTTTGTACTTTTTCGTACTGTCTTTTAAAACAAGAAAAAAAATTATCAAATTCTTTTTTTGCCTTGTCAGGATTCATAGCTTGCTGATATGAAGGACGATTTCCCTTCCTGCAGTCTCCATACAATGTAAACTGCGAAACAAGTAAAATCTCACCAGAAATATCAACAACACTTTTATTCATTACGCCTTGCTCATCGTCAAAAATTCTTAGTTTTAAAATCTTATTTATCGTATAATTAAATTCTTCTTTTGAATCTTCATGAGTTAGCCCAATCAAGACAAGCAGCCCATTAGAAATCTTAGAAACAACTTTATTATCAACCTCGACAGACGCCTTAGAAACTCTCTGAACAACCGCTCTCATTATTGCGACCCTTATTGAACTTTTAAATTATTAGCAACTCGTGTAATTTAGTCTACATTGACGGAAAAAAATCAAAACCCTAAAAAGGAAAAGCATGAAGAAATACACTCTGGCCTTGTTGTTCACAATGTTAACGTATTCATCCACTACACACCCAGACCAAGTGATAAGAACAGTGTGGGACTCATTGTGGAAAAATCTTTCCGTCTCAACAAAAACACTTAATTTGTCTAATGATTTTTTTGAAACATTTGAAGAATGCAAAGTACGTCTCAATTTTTTATGGGAACAATACCCTGCCTCACGCCCTCATATTGTAAGCTTGGTCAATGGTGTAGTTAAGCACGAAAACAGATTCAGAAAAGCCAGAACAAAATACTGGAACACTTTAAATAAAATAGCAGCTCTTGCAATGACACCTAAAATTGAAACTCAATTTAGCGAAAATGAAATTTTCCTAGAAAGAGAGGTTGTCATTCACAAAACTAAAATAAAATCCGAAGCAAAAAAATATTGGCAAATCCTTAACGAAAACGAAAGTCCACTTCTTTTTAAACTATCCTACTTATTTTTGGAAATAGAAAAGCTATTCCTTTCTGGAAACAGACTTTTTGCCAATGAAGACGACAAAAAAAACTTTGTTGCCAACGAAGTTTACTGGCTTTCAGTTTTAGAAATGAGCATGATTTCTAAGATTCTATCAATTATCAGTCACCCTTTGCCAAAAATGGTTAATGAGAAACAAACACATGAAAAAAAGATAACATCTACTCTCCCTTTCTCCACCGAAGATATATCTTTTCTCACAGCAATTCCTTTTTTAGGAACAAAAAAATAACACTAATAAGTATTTAAAATATTGAGAGATAAAAATGCAACAAAACATTTAAAATTTATTACAACTACTACCAAAGCTACTTACTAAAAAGGGCCAAGAAAACTTGGCTCTTTTTATTTTTCAAACACAGTCGAGACGTTTTTTAAATCTTCGCAACCCAAAAAATGCAAAAACTATAGTTGAAAAAATTAAGGCAAAAACACAAGCCCAAAAATTTAAAAAACCTGCTTGACCCATAAACGGGATTCTCATTCCTTCGTATGTATAAACAAGCGGATTTAAAAGATTAAAATAAGACCAAAATTTTGAGGCCTTGTTTAAAACCATCCAAGAAAATTGGAATCCACTAAACAAAAAAAGCTGTGCACCCCAGCGCATCCAAAACCTGTTATAGCTTGTAATATTTTTTGAATGCACCGCTATAAACAAAATAAAAAATGCATAAAAAATATTAACAATCGGATATATAAGCAAAAACTTTGGAACCGAAACAACGCTAAAGTCAAAACTATTAATGACAAGCAAAATACCAAGCGGAATACTTAATAGATTTAACGCTGCAGCCTTTATTGCATAAGCTAAGGCAATTTTACAATAAACAAGCCAATAACGAGTTGGTAAAACCAAGTCTGAAGATATTGCTTTTACCCCATCCAAATCTGTTACCAACTGACCAGAATCTCCTGCGGGACCCCAAAGACACCAGCATACAATTTGGCCAACCATCATAAAGATTCCATAATCAGCAGGAACACCCAAATGAGGCAAAACATACCCAGCAATTAAAACCCCACTGGCCGTAAGAATTGCAAAATCAATCCATTGGGAAAAAAAGCTATTCCACAAAACCCTTATTTCTCTGTACAAAAGCCAGAAAAAAGTATTAAGCGGTATCTTTATTTTTAACGATTTCATATTTATTTCCTTATAAGTTTTTTTCTTTTTTATCAGTTAACAAGAAAAAGACCTCTTCCAAACTTGTTTTTTTGTATTTCTTTTTCAAGTCATTAACTTGGCCAACTTCGCGCACAACGCCTTGGTCTATAATGCAAACCCTGTCAGATATCTTTTCAACAATATCCAAAAAGTGCGAAACCAAAATAACCGTAACTCCATTGTGCTTTAGCTGCTCAATTTTCTTTAAAAACTCTTTTCGAACCTGCGGGTCCATTCCCACAGTAGGCTCATCAAGAATCACAATCGATGGATCATGAATTAAAGATCTGGCAACTAACAACCTTTGCTTGTATCCTCCAGAGAGAATACCCGGCTTTGATTGTGAGTATTTTTCCAGATCAAATTGTTTTAATAAACCTTTTATGCGCTTATCAATTTCATCTTTTGACATAGAAAAATAACGCCCTGCAAAAACTAAGTTTTCCTCAACCGTTAGATCATCAGCAAAGTTTGGACTCTGCGGACAATAACCAAGTAAAAAACGATAATTAATCAGATTCTTATAAATTGATTTTCCTTCGTACAAAACATCACCATCTGTAGGTGGATGTAACGAAGCAATAATCGAAGTTAAAGTTGTTTTCCCTGCCCCATTTACACCTAGCAAGCTTATAATCTCACCACGCTCAATAGAAAATGAAACACCTTTTAGCACCTTTATAATCTGATTTTTTGCTTTAAAGTTTTTTACAACTTCTTTTATTTCAAGCAATTTTTTCGGCATAGCAAATACCTCCTTGCATACCATAATTTCATGCCCAGTAAATACATGCAAAAATCTACACGCAAAACTGCGAACATTAATAAAACAAAATTAAGAAATTGGAATTTTAATCTGATTTAAACCGTACCAGGTTTAATTAATGATTCTCAGATTATAAAGGTAATTAATTGACATGAATAAACTCCCGGAAAAATTTTTAAAAAATAAACAACAAAATTTGGAAAATGCTTAAAAGACTTTTTCGTTAGTCGTTAACATATTCTTCTCCCGAAAGTTTTAGTGGTATAGAAAAGAATTATAATACTAATTCTCAAGTTACAATAAATTTACTAATTGTCAAGAACAAAAAGTGGGATGGAAACAAAGCACCACCCCACAAACAATTTTCAATAAAACATAGAATCTTTTTTTTAATACTAAATTATAGCTTAGCCATTTTATTCGCCACCGTCTTCGTCGTCTGAATCAGAATTATATGGAGGCAATAAATCAGCCTCCTGCGCCGGACCAACTGGCGGAACCACAACTGGTGGCGGTGCTGGAACTAGTAGAGGTGCTGGAGCAGCAGGACCAACCACAACAACTTGAGGTAAAAAGTTAACAGCTTGAGCTGCAAAGAAATGAGGCCCAACAACAATACGTTGGGGTCCAAGTCTAGACCCAGCCTGTAACATCGCATACGCCCCTTGCTCAACTTCTACTTCAACCCCCGCAGGAATAACAAGTGCCCCTCTAGGCCCAAATTTTGTGCAATACATAGCCCTATACCTGTTCAATAGACTCCTGTCAAAATCAGGAAAAAACTCTTTTACCATAAACCTTGAAATTCTTCCTGCAGAAAAACCTGCAAGAAGCAAAAACCCTCCGAGAATCAAATCCTTTCTTGAAGCAAGTTTTATTTCAGAAGAAACACAAGACAAGCTATGAAGAGCTTTTAAGACCGACAAAACAATTGCCCATCTATTACTAGGAGAAAGAAATGAAGCGCCTAAGGTATAAACAAAACAATAGAAACTCTCTTCCAGAAAACGAATCTGGCCTTCAATAGCTCTAACCCGTGATTGCGTAGTTACAATTTCAGATAATGATGTAACATGCCCCTCAAGAGCCGTAACATAGTCATCCTTAGTGCTACTAACATCTGCACTAAAATTAACCGTGCTTGTACCAAACAAACCTGATAATAAAATACATAAAATTAACTTTTTCATTTTTTATAACCTCCAAGTTTCAAAACAAAACTACTTATTAACCATTTTCTTCATCAACATCCTTAGATTCATGGTCAATAACTTCCGAACGTTTAACATATCCAAGCTGTTCAAACAACGGTCCTCCAGCGGCTCTTAAAAGCGGACGAATATTTGTAACGCTTCCCAAGTTTTGAAGCTTAACCTGCCTGTCTACGGGAATATTAACAATTCCATCTTCATCAACATCACCTAAATCAGTACCACCAACAATTGATCGCTCAACCGTAGCATCAAACCTCAAGGGGCCTGTACCAACAAGCATATTAGAACCATATATAGGAAAAAATGAAGCCCCTGGAGCGACAATAGTAAACGACCCAGGTTGAGCAATAGAAACAACACCAGAAGGAATAACAAGCTCTCCTTCAGGTCCTCTCAAATCACATCTTTCTATCGCATCTCTAAATTTTAAATTTTGATCATAAGCTGGACTAAAAACTGAACACGCCATCCTAAGAAGCCTTCCACAAGAACCTAATAAATAATAAGATGCTTCAATTAAAACGATTGAAAGAGCAACGTTTGTTACACGAGGCCTTGTTACATTAGAATCTATATGTTTATTAAGTAAAATAAGTAAAATCGGTAAGCCATAACCATATCTAGAGAAATCTGGTTTTAAAATATTGAAAACCGCCTCAGAGGCTGTTGATGAATGATAACCTTTTTTTACAGCCTTTACCGCAAAGATAGCAGCAATAGCACTCGCCGCACCTATCATACCGCTTCGCGTATTTATAGGACCAATATCGCCTGAAGCCCCAAAACTAAAGGTGTTTGAACCAAATAAACCTGATAATAAAATACATAAAATTAACTTTTTCATTTTTATAACCTCCAAAAAATACAATATAATATCAACACACTATTGTGCGCCGGATGAGCTTCCCTTATTAAAACTCCACAATACAAGCTCCCGAAAACCCCTAACCGCCAAGCAAGAAAGCAAGCAAATTCCAATTCTTTTTGCAAAAACTTTACTCTCAGACTCTTTGTCGTCTGGCTTTCCAACGACAGAACTTACCAAGCTAACAACCCCAATAGGTAAAACACCTATTGTAAAAGAATCAAGAAGAGCATCTTTATGAGTAGAATCTAATAAACATCGAACACTGGAAGAAAGAACAATGGCGCACATTAAGCCATTAGAGAAACCTTTCTTATAGGCTTTGTCTGGAGAATCAGATGCGGCAAAACTGAATGTACTTACACCCAAAAGACAAGATAATAAAATAGATAGAATTGCTTTTTTCACAGTGATAACCCCCACCAACAAATAATAACCTCTATAATAACCTAATGGTAACAAAAAACACCAAATTGTCAAATAGAAGCCAACGCGGTGGCGGAGTTAATTTCACATAGAAAGGCCAGACTGGTTGCCTGTCATATTAACAGCAGCCCTCATTTGCAGCCACCGCTTGAATGATTCGCTTCGTCTTGAGACATTATCAACGAATGCCTGATTTTGTGATTCTTTGAGGTAGTAATTAAAAAAAGACACGGCTGCCTTGTTTACTCTATCAATTACCTTATATGAATCAATATCGCCTATTCCAAGAATTTTCTTTAATGGACTTTTAAGCAAAACAAAATCAGAAAAACCAAAATGCCCAAGGCCATTAAACATATCGACAAAACAAAATTTGTGATAAGAACAAAACTCCAAAAAGGCTTTTCGCTTATTAGAAACATCCTTTGCGTTCAAACCAGTATTGATCGAACCTGCTGATGCAAATAAAACAAAAACAGGTTTGTCTTTACCATCTTGCAAATTGGATTTCTGTGACCATCCGTCAAGATCAACAATCGCTTTTACATTTTCAAGCTTTAAGCCCAACTTCAAAGCCGCAACTCCACCTAAGCCATGCCCAATTAATCCAATATTGTTAAGGTCCAATTTTTTATAAAACATATTTTCCGGATTATTGGCTCCAATCGTTAATGTTTCAATAGCAAACTTTATATCATCGGCCATTATTTTGGATTTTTCTTCTACCCACTTCTTTTTTGAAATAGCCTTATCTATTCTTGATGAAAAAACCAAAATTCTATCGGGAAAATACGTAAAGCCAGAAATATGGGTATGATCAATAGAAACAACCAAGTATCCATGGCTTGCCAACTCATAAGCAATATATCCATAATTTTCCTTCATAAGAGGATAATCATGCGAAATAATTATAACCGGCATAGGCTTTTCTAAATCTGCAACGGGCGAATCTTTAAGAACAGGAGTCTCTATAGAAAAGAGAAGGCTACTCAAAAATGTAGGCATTAAAAATTGGCGAGACAAATCTTTTTCAAATAACTCTAGCTTATTATTTATATATTTTTTTTTACTTCCAACATCAACAGCTGATGGATACCAAAATTCTGCCATGATTTTTCTATTGGGCTTTAGAAAATCGGTTGTTTCTTTTGAATGTGGCTCGTTTCTATTTTTGTCTTCCCAACAAATTTGCTCCGACCCTACAGAATATTTACCCGAAAGACTAGGAAACGGTTTAAACAAGGGGGAATAATAATAAACAACAGAAGATATAGTAACGACAATAACAATAACTACAATTATTAATATTCTTTTTAAAAGACTCACTACAACCCCTGACAATTTATAATTTAACCAAGTTTAAACAAACAAAATGGTACTCCCTTTTTACAAAAAAGAAACCCCCGCTTTTGCGGGGGCAAGTGGTTTTTACTTAACATTTTTTTGTGCAACCCTTTGACCAAGCTCCTGATCTAAAAGATACAAGCCTTTTTTGTCATTTCCAACCATCTCAAGCTTATTAACAATAGCATCAGCTGAAGACTCTTCTTCAACCTGCTCTGTAACAAACCACTGCAAAAAATTTTCAGTTGCAAAATCTTTTTCCTGCCGTGCAACATCAACAAGATTATAAATCAATTTAGTTACTTTTTTTTCATGAGCAAAAGCATCTTTAAAAACGTCCAACGGTGATTGCCACTCTGTTTTTGGTGCGTCAATTGCAGTCAATACAACTTTTCCAAATCGCTCTCCAACATACACAAAAAATTTATCCGAATGCGCAAGCTCTTCTTGAGCCTGCAAACTCATCCAATGCGCAAATCCACTTAAATTCACAGATTCAAAATACGCCGCCATTGACTTGTACAAATATGCAGAAAAAATTTCCGCGTTTATTTGCTTATTCAGAACCCGTTCCATGTTTTTTGATAATGCCATAATACCCCTTTTACTGATCAATAAACTATAAATATTTAACCTCTAAATATTTTATCATGTTACAAAAAATTTCCCATAAACCATAAATAATCTTGCTAAAATTTATTGATTCTTTTAGAATGTGCATCTTGTAATAGAAAAGTGCATTCATTAACCATACAAACCACACAAAAGGAATTTAATGAATATCAAAAAATTGTTCTTAGGAGCTATTATGGTCTCTTCGTTCATTTCACAAACATCCGCTCGCGATTATCTTTTTTCATCCGAATCTGTCACAGAAGGACACCCAGACAAAGTCTGCGATCAAATTTCTGACGCTGTTTTAGATGCTAATCTAGCACAAGACCCAAACTCTCGAGTAGCGTGTGAGGTTTTTGCACTCAACGGACATATTTTCATAGGCGGTGAAATTACGAGCAAAGCCAACATAGATATCGTTCAGGTTGCCAGAGACACTGTACGTAAAATTGGTTATACCGATCCTGCATTTGGCCTTGACGCAAACACATGCAAAGTTACAACAATAATGAGCAAGCAGAGCCCAAACATTGCAATGGGCGTTAATTCAGACACAACAAAAGAGCAAGGAGCTGGAGACCAAGGGCTAATGTTCGGCTACGCAAGCGATGAAACCCCAGAGCTTATGCCTCTTGCAATAGATCTTTCTCATAAAGTTACCAAGCGTTTATCTGATCTGCGCAAAGACGGAACACTTGCGTGGGCCCGTCCTGACGGAAAAGCTCAGATAACAGTTAGATACAGAGATGGAAAACCCGTAGAAATTACAACTATTGTTGTATCAACCCAGCATTCACCAGATGTTTCACATGATCAAATTGAACAAGACATAAAAGAATTTGTAATAAAACCAATATGCAAACAATATCTAACAGAAAACACCAAATACTTTATTAATCCAACCGGTCTATTCATATTGGGCGGTCCAGCTGCTGACGCAGGACTTACCGGACGTAAAATTATTGTTGACACATATGGCGGAATGGGACACCACGGAGGCGGATGCTTCTCTGGAAAAGATGCATCAAAAGTAGATCGCTCAGCTGCTTACATGGCCAGACACATTGCAAAAAATATTGTAGCTGCAGGTCTTGCAAATAGATGTGAAGTTCAAATTGCTTACTCGATTGGAATAGCAAAACCTGTTTCAATTTACGTAAGTACATTTGGAACCGGTAAAGTTGACGAAGAAAAAATAGAAAAAGCAATTGAAAAAATATTCCCACTAAAACCGGCCGAGCTTATATCTTACCTCGACCTAAAACGTCCTATATTCCAAAAAACAGCTAGTTACGGACATTTTGGAAGAGATGACGACGATTTCACATGGGAAAAAACTAATAAAGTCGACGAACTTAAAAAGTTACTTCTATAAATTTCATTAACGAACAAACAAAAATCCCGTTCGCGACAGTGCAATGCGAACGGGATTTTGCATATATAAAACTACCGCTAAAAACTCACCTCTTTTGTTACCGTTCGTATCCATTCGATTCGACCTACGGCCTCACTCAGGACGAACGGGATTATTCCCCTTAAAGAAAATTTAATACCTTTATCCATTCGCACTAAAAAGAATGAGCGATAGCTAGTGCAATCGCACGCATTCGAACGGGATTTTTAATATTATAATTACATAGAAGAGAAAATGGCTTCTTTTATTTGTTTGTAAGTTTCACTCTTAATTATCAGCTGACCATCAACATAGTCAAAGGCATCCAAATTTCTAACAGACTGGTAAGAACCAGCATCAGCTATAAAGAATAGCAAAATTAACGTAAAGAAATCTTTAATAGATAAAACCGTTTTCCCTGCCTGTTCAGCAAGTTTTTCTAACCCTTTCTGAGCAGAAATCTTCTCTTGTCTAATATCCCCCATTATGTCATTTTCAACAAAGGTAATAGCTAAGGTTATAGTCTGATTATTAAAGCCAAGTCTTTTCATAACACTTTTTATAATTTTTGCAGAATACTCATGTTGCAAATTCCTATCTCCCAAGGCTAGGGCAAATGGCTTTCCAATATCATGCAAAATTATAAACAATCTCATAAACTCTTTTGCAGATATTCCACCAACATCAATGTGATCAATATCAAAAAATTTATATTGGTCTTCTAAAGTTTTAAACGACTTTTGAACATGTGTTCTTATGGTATTAGCACAAAGAACTCCATTGCTTCCATCAAAAAAAGATTTTAATTCAAAGTTTGTTTCTAAATGATTAATAATTTCATCAGCAGAAACATTCTCTTTTTTTAAAATAGTGTCCAGTTGGTCACGAACATACAAGTCTGGCTTCTGTGAACACTGAAGCAAAGCAGCAAATCCACAAAAGCAAACAAAGGTGACTTGAATATAAAAATTTGTTTTTGTAATCAAAACAATTTACTCTTTCGCTATGAAAAAAAAGACAATAGATGAAATTATAAAATTTGCGAACAAGTATACATTAATTGACGTTCGTGCTCCAGAAGAATTTAAAAAGGGACACATTCCATTGGCACAGAACATACCCTTGTTTTCTGACCTCATGCGCAAACTTGTTGGCATAGAATACAAGCAAAAAGGTAGAGAATCCGCAATATCATTCGCTCTTGAAAATATTGGATCTACCCTTCCGTCACTTGTAGAAAAAGCAAAAAAATTAGGAATCAAAAAGCCATTTTGTATTTACTGCGCCAGAGGAGGAATGCGCAGTAGCAGCATGGCATGGCTATTTGACCTATTTGGCTTAAACACAACAGTAATTATTGGAGGATATAAAAAATTTAGAAACTGGACCATAAAACAATTTGATGTTCAAAAAAAAGTTACTGTTCTGGGAGGAAAAACAGGATCTGGAAAAACACAGCTTCTTAAGTATTTTAAAAACAACGAAAAGCAAGTAGTTGATCTAGAAAAACTAGCCCAACATAAAGGATCTGTGTTTGGCGGAGATAAAAACAAACAAAAGACACAACAACAATTTGAAAATGACCTTGCTCTAGAGTGGTTCCTATGTAATCCAGTCAGGCCCATATGGATAGAGGATGAAAGTAGAAAAATCGGGTCAGTAACTATACCTGAGGGAATCTGGTTGCAAATGCAAAATGCCAAAGTATATTTCTTGCAAACTACCCAAGGAATAAGAACAAAAAATATAATAAAAGAATACGGAACGCTAGACAAAAACTTTTTATTGAATGCATCCAAAACAATTTACAATCAACTTGGAGACCAAAAATACAGATGCGTGGTTGATGCAATAAAAAACGATAGTCTTGAACGCGCATGCAAAATTTTGCTTGATTATTATGACAAAAAATATGAATTTGGAATTCAAAAGAAAAAAAACGTGCACTATATAACAAAAAAACAATTGCTTGGAGAGATTGGAATATGAAAAAAAGGTTTATTCTTCTAATTTTAATTATTTTTTCAACAAATATCACCAATACAAAAAAGGGGCCTCTAGAAATCTGGATACTATCTCAAGAAAAATATTACAATAGTTATTCGAACAGACAAATGAAAGCAGAGGCAAAAAAACAAAATATAAATGTGAAGCTTGTTAACGCAGGCGAAATTGACATCATAGAGTCAGTTCCACCTACTACAAATACAACTCTACCTGACTGCCTACTAGTAAGAATAGGCTCAGATCGCAAAGAACGTGCCCTTGCAAAAAACCTTGAAACAAAAGGGGTCCTAGTAATAAATAAGGCTGATGCTATGAAAAAGTCATCCAATAAATTTGAATCCATGCAGTATA
This sequence comes from bacterium, assembly GCA_018647505.1. Lineage (GTDB taxonomy): Bacteria > Babelota > Babeliae > Babelales > JABGSX01 > JABGSX01. The sequence continues at coordinate 24,457 of JABGSX010000034.1, forward strand.
TGGCAGCAAACAATCTTCCTATACCAAAAACAATACTTGCAAGTTTTCCAATCGACATAGAAAAAATAAAAAAATACTTTGGTTTTCCTGTAGTCGCAAAAAGTTGCTATGGATCTCATGGAAAAAAAGTTATGTTGTGCAGAAATGAAAAAGATATACAGAAAACTCGAAAGTTAACTGGAGAAAACAACGTAATTTTCCAAGAACTTGTTTCAGATAGTTATGGTAGAGACATTCGTGTTTTGATTATTGATGGAAAAGCCGTTGGAGCAATGTTAAGACAAGCCCCTCCTGGAAAATTTAAGTCAAATTTTTCCGCTGGAGGATCAGTTAAACAATTCAAACTAACTCCACGAATAAAAAAACTCGCAGAAGATACAGCAAAAGCGCATGATTTAGAAATTGCTGGAGTTGATATTTTATTCGACGGAAACGATTACAAAATTTGTGAAATTAATTCCAATCCAGGCATAAAAGGATTTGAACAAGCAACACATATGAATATCTGGAAAAAAATATTTACATGTATCAAAGAAAAATTTAAAAACTAATTTGAACTTTTATTTCACAGAACCAAACTCAATCATAACCGAAAACATCACAGCCTTTTAGGGCATAATATTCTGCCATGGTAACACGCCGCATCCTTTCATCTTTAATCGGTGACACATCATGAGACAAAGGTTTAAACGTTATTACAACACTTTCAAGAGGATTCGGATACAAGCGTTTAAGCTCATCGGCAACGCATCGATACGCTGTTATTTTTTTAAACCAAGACCAACAGGCTCCAGCCAAACTATTAATATATACAGCCGCCTCACAAGTCCTTCCAGAAGACCCACATACTTGTATAAAACTCAGGTTGAAAGCAAGAACTCCTGGGAATTCATCCAACAATAGAAAATCCCTACGCAAACCCTCGCCACCTTTACAATCATCAACCAAGCTACCAACAATAACAAATAAACGTTTAATATTAGCACAAAGCGATTGAAGTTCACTCAACTTATATGACGCCGGCCCAACAAACTGCGAAGCCACCTCGCCTGCAAACCTTTCAGCATCGTCAAAACAATACTTAAAAGACTCCCCAGAGGATGCAGACCAAGAATTAAAATTAACAAAAGCAAACAATACAAAAAATAAAAAAAACTTTTTTTTCATTTCACTATTACAATTATTCATCATCACCTAAAACATCACAGCCTTGTATGGCATAATGTTCCGCCATGGTTATACTCCACGTCTCTTCATTTTTGAGTGGGGCGACACTATCTGACAAAGTAGCTCCAAACATTATTTCAACACTTTCAAGAGGATTCGGATATCGGCACCCGAGCTCATCAAATACACATTGATAATTTGTTATTTTTTGTAACCAGCACAAACAAAGATTAACTAAGTCATCGATCTGTGTACTTGGGACAGGACACGCCTTAATACAACCACATTGTCTTATAAGACGCAAGAATCGACGAATTAACTTTGGAACACCCCTCAAACGCACACAGTCTACAAAGAAGTCCATCCCCCCGTCACAATTTTCAACCACAGCAGAAAGTTCTCCAAGTTGGGCACAAATTCTTTTAGCTTCATTTAATTGATCGGCTTCCCGCCCTATAAATTGTAAAGCCACTCTACCAACTAACTTACCAACAACATCGAAAGGTCTATCCGAAACTGGAGATGCAGACCAAGAATTAAAATTAACAAAAGCAAACAATACAAAAAATAAAAAAAACTTTTTTTTCATAAATTTACGAATCTCCACAAAAGAAATATATATCAATTAAAACAATAAACAGTATTTACAAATATTTACTTCACTCATCTTCTTCGCAAAGGTCCAGAAATACTGATGAATCTGCACCATCAAAAGATAAAACCACATCTCCAGCTTTCGGATTTTTAAATGGAAAATAATCATCTGATCTATCAAATCTATCTACTCCTGTTAATGTAATATTATCAAGAGGATGGCAAATCCTTGGAACCTCTCTTATTATTAATTCCAACCAAGATGAACAATATGAAGCCAAGGCATCTGCATACTCTCTTACACCATGACGATTTCCAGCACCCCTGTGTTGTTCTATAATCCCGGCATAAACTTCAACAATTGACGGCATTCCTTCTAGAGTCCTAAAGTGACCACCAAATTTTTCAGCACCCTCGCCAGTCAAAACCAAACCACCAACAACAGAAACAAGATGCTTAAGCCTTGCACAAGACTCTTTGGCCTCTCTTAATTTTGTCACGGCAGCCCATTCAATTCCGAGTTCAGACCTGTCTATTTTTACACGACAGGAACCAAAGCCCTCTTCACAACTAATCACCCGGGATGCTAATGAACTAGGCCAAGGCGCTGGCCAAAAATTAAAATTAATAAAAAGAAAAAAAATAAAAAGGATGAAAACCTTTTGAAGCTTCATACACTACCTAATCACAGCCTATATAAATTAAAAAAACCAACATTTGGCGAGTATAACAATAATAAGCAATACTTACAAAACAAAGCCCTTACTCAATAAGACTATCAAACAGAGTCATAAGGACCAGCTCCAAACAAGTCTTCGGTAAACTCTGTCCCCTCTGTATTTTTTACATAGTCTACTATAGACATCTTTTCTGAACCTCTACACATGTAACGGGACGGTACCCCAAGCTTGCCGTAGTGCTGAATAGCCACCTCCAGAGCCCCAACCCTTCCACTGGCAGCAGAAACAACATCAAATGTTTTTTTTAGGTCTGCTTCCATATCAGAAAGTTTTTTGTCAAGCTCTGCTGCGGTAAGAGCCGCCACATGAACATCCGGCCTTCTAAGCTTTTTTGAAAGCCTTACAGTTTTTTTACTGCCGGCTCTACGCCTCTTTGTTTTAGGTGGCGCCTGCAAAGACACACAAAATAACAAAAATCCTAACCATATAAATGTTTTTAAATTTTTCATAGAACCTCCACTAATTTTATAAAAAATCCCTAAGATATTTTCCTGTACAACTGTCTTCGTTTTTTGCAACTTCCTCCGGTGTGCCTTGAGCAACAACCAATCCTCCTTTGTCGCCACCCTCTGGACCAAGATCAATAAGATAGTCAACCGTCTTTAAAACATCCATGTTGTGCTCAATAACAATCATAGAGTTTCCTTTGTCCACAAGCGTATTTAAAACTTTTAATAATTTTTTAATATCATCATTATGCAAACCTGTTGTCGGCTCATCTAAAACATATAACGTATTTTTTCCTCTTTTTGCCAACTCATCAACCAGCTTAATTCTTTGTGCCTCTCCACCAGATAAAGTTGTTGACGGCTGCCCTAGCTTGAGATAGTCAAGGCCAACATCACATAACAAATTCAATCTTTTTGCAATGCGAGGATGCGCCTTAAAAAAGGTTAGCCCTTCCTCTGTAGTCATATTAAGAACATCAGCAACCGACTTTCCCTTGTATTTAATTTGCAATGTCTCACGGTTATATCTGGCTCCTTTACACGAACGACATTCCATAGTTACGTCCGGCAAAAAATGCATAGGAACTCTAATTACACCCTCTCCGGAGCATTCATAACAACGGCCAACCTTCACGTTAAAACTAAATCGACCTTGCATATAACCACGGGCATTACTCTCTGGTAAACTTGAAAATAATTTTCGAATTTCATCAAATACCCCCAAATATGTTGCCGGGTTAGAACGAGGAGTTCTACCAATTGGAGATTGATCAATAACAACCATATTTTCAAGTTGGTCAGAACCTATAATATTTCGGTCATGCCACGCAGAATCACGACGCAACTTGCTAGAAAAATCTCTTCTTAACGCCGGCACAAGTTCGTCAAAAATAAGCGAACTTTTTCCCGAACCAGAAACTCCAGAAATGCCACAAACAAGCCCCAAAGGAAATTCAACCGTTATATCTTTCAAGTTATTCCTGCTTGCCTGCTCCAGGGTAATATACCCACTGGAAGGCCTCCGAACTTTTGGTATTTCAATAGAGTATTCACCGGTTAAATACTTACCAGTGAGAGAATTTTTGTTTTTTGAGATAGCCGCAGATGTTCCCGTCGCAGTAATCATGCCACCATGAATACCAGCAGCCGGACCAATGTCAATAATGTGATCGGCCTGTTTTATAGTGTCAATATCATGCTCAACAACCACAACCGTATTGCCATTATCTCGCAAAGCCTTAAGAGTTTCTATTAATCGATCATTGTCACGATGATGAAGACCAATACTCGGTTCATCTAAAATATATAAAACTCCACTAAGAGCAGAACCAATTTGGGTAGCAAGTCGAATACGTTGTCCCTCTCCTCCAGAAAGAGTTCTAGCTGTCCTGTTTAAAGTAAGATATGAAAGACCTACATTATGCAAAAACTGTAACCGTTTTACAATTTCAGCAATAGCTTCGCCCGCTATTTCGCGTTCTTTTTCGCCAACATTAACATTTTTGAAAAATTTTAAAATTTCATCAATCGATGAATCACACAAGTCGTAAATATTTTTACCATCAACTGTAACCGCCATAGCCTGAGGACTAAGTCGCTTTCCAAAACAGACATGACACGTTTTTTCCTTCATATATTTTTTGCCAAAAACCTCAGGATACTTACTTTTCCAATGATCTCGGTCATTCTTCTCCCATGGCCATTGCTGAACAATTCCTAATCCATGACACTGCTTACACGCACCAAGAGGAGAGTTAAATGAAAAATGTCGCGGCTCTAGCTCGGGAAAAGACTGTGCACACTTTAGGCACATGCGCCGCGAAGAATACAAATACTCCTTTTCATTCTCAGAAATTTTCACCGTGTTTACAGCGATAGCAAATGATTTTTCAATTGATTCCTGCAAGCGAGACATTGAGTTTTTTTCAACTGTTATCGCATCAAGCAAAATATCAATTGAATGCTTGTACGTTTTGCCCAATTTTAAATTTTTTATCTCATCAACATTTTTAAACTTGTACTGTTTTCCGTCAATCTGAAATCTATACATACCACTAGAAAACAACTCCTCAAGTTGATAAACAAACTCACCTTTTTTTTCAATGACAATTGGGGCAGAAATAACAATTTCTTTTCCACGCATTTTTTCAATAATCATAGCAGTAATATTGTCTGGAGTTTCTTGGCAAATTGGATCTCCACAATCTGGGCAATGAGGCTTTCCAATACGAGCAAACAAAATCCTTGAATAATCGTAGATTTCTGTGATTGTACCAACAGTAGAACGTGGATTTGACCCAACAGTTTTTTGCTCTATAGCAATTGAAGGACACAACCCATCAATTCGGTCAAACTCTGGTTTTTTTTCAATGCCCAAAAATTGCCTAGCGTATGAGGAAAGGGATTCCATGTATCGTCGTTTACCCTCCGTATATAAAATATCGAGAGCCAACGAACTTTTTCCAGATCCAGACGGACCCGTAATTACAGTCAGTGTATTTTTTGGAATAGATACATCTATATTTTTTAGGTTATGCTCACGAGCACCATAAACATGGATATAATCTTTATTTTTTTTAGATAACAGGCGCTTTGAACACACCTTACTATCTCGTTCCATTTAACCCCCCATACAAAATAATCCGGGATACGAAATGATAAAAGCCTTACTGTTAAGTCTATCAGAATTAAAAAAAAACGTAAGATCTTGGGTATTTTTGCCAATTAACAATCTAACTTGTAAGCCAAATACCAAAACAATATCACAAAAAATAAAAATCTTTGTTAACAAAAATTTTGCACACCGCCCTTTTTTGTTATAATGGTCTGATAATGTGGTGAATGTAGCTCAGTTTGGTAGAGCACCAGATTGTGGCTCTGGCGGTCGTGGGTTCGATCCCCACCATTCACCCCATAATTTTTTGAAATCTTTGCGATAAATATCTAATCTTACCAGAGCCATATACAACAACAATAAACTTGCAACGGGAAGAAAAACATTTTAGAATTAAGTCGCATCGAAAAGTAAGCGTCGGGGCGTGGCGCAAATGGTAGCGCACTCGCTTTGGGAGCGAGGGGTTGCCAGTTCGAGTCTGGCCGCCCCGACCATTTTTATAATCCCTTTTTAGAAACCTATAAATTATGAAACTTCAAACAAAAATTGTATCGTTTTTAGCTGTTTTGGTCGTATTCAGCTTTACACAACAATGCCACACAACAATGGAAAATGAATTGTTAAAACATGTTTCGAATGGAGACTATAAAGAAGCTAAAGCCCTACTTCAACAAGATGTAGACAAAAACAAAAAAAGCCTAGAAACTGGAAATACCCCCCTTCATATTGCGGTAATAAAAGGATTTGAAAATATAGTTGAACTACTATTAATATTCTGGGCCGACCCACACAAAAAAAATTATTACAATGAAAAACCAATCGATATCGCAAAACAAATATATACGGCCGCTGTAAAAGAAAAAGATACAGAAACAACAATTATTTATAGTAGAATTATCAAAATACTGAGTCTTTACACAATTCCAGAAGGTGCAAGTAGACGTTAAAGTTAATAATTTCCCAAAAAAAGAGAAGTTTCAAACCATCCATTTTTTTCATATCTTTTTTTAGACTTTTTTCCCTCTGTTCCGATTAGCATTTTTTCCAATGACTCCACTTTTCTAACAGAAAGAAAAATAAGTGCCGGCACCCATTGTGTCCACCCTATTTTTTTTCGTATATCTCTTTCATCCGCTTTACACCCCAACAATGAAATAGAAAAGCAAACAAAAATCAAAAATGATAAAAACAATATTTTCTTCACAAGCTTCCCTAGAAAATTTTAAAAATAATCCAAACTATTTTTTTATTATACTATTAAAAAAAAGCAATTAAGTCTTTTTATAACATATGATTACTAAGCCTAGAAGCAGTCTTAAACAAAGTTTTTGCCAAACAACACAAAAGCTAGTACTGTTGTAACATTAAAAAACAAGGTGG
>JABGSX010000035.1 GCA_018647505.1 bacterium
ATGTTTATTCAAAGGTTGTCAACATTATTAGCTCGCACAATTAAGGTAATTTTATGTTTTCTTTTAACATAATGGAATGTCGTTATGAATCTCTAATTCAAGCAATATCTGGGTACAAAAAAACAGGCCATTTTTTTGCGTTTTATGATTTCGCAACAGGATTGTGGGGCGGTGGTAGTGCCGAAGCATTAGGTATCTATTATTTTATTCCAAAATTAGCTAGTTTTTTTAATATTCATTTAGATTTAGCAATAATGTTGTTTTTTGGCTGTCTTATTTTTATTGCAGCGTTTCTAAGCTCTTTTTTCTTTTTTCTTTTGTATAGGCAACCTAAACTTGCTATTTTTACGGTTTTCATCTTTTTTTGTTCTGCATTAATAGCTTTTATAAACGGTGGTATTTATTCATTTCATCTTATTTGTTGGTTTATGTGTGTTCCTTTTATTTTGTATCTTTTTTCTTCCAAAAGAGATTTTTGGATTTTAAGCCTTGCTGTTTTTTCTATTTCAATTATTGCAAGTTATTCAAATCTTTGTAGAGATCATTCTGGGACTGTGGTTTTTTTGTTTTTACTGATTATTATTACCTCGTCAAAAAATGTAATGACTAGAAATAAGGTATTAATTTTGATATTAATGTTGGCGGGATATTTGGTTCCTCAATATCATTTTAAAACTATCTCTAGTCAATCAGAATTTTTTTTGAGAGATAATTATAAAATAGAGATTAATAAGTACAAAGGGACACATCGTTTTTGACATCCTGTTTTTTGCGGATTAGGATATCTTTCAAATAATCTAGGATATGCTTACAATGATCAGTGCGCAATAAATATTGTAAAACAAGAAAAACCTGGAACAGATTATAATACTGAAGCTTATGAAAATGTAGCTCGAACATTGATTTTTAAATGTTTTAGAAAAAATCTACCCTTTGTTATAGAATCTTTTTTTGCAAAGCTAGGGATTATTCTGTTCTATATTTTAACCTTCTTTAATTTTGGCCTTTTGTATATTTTTCGTTATCGAGAACGTCTGTTTTTGGACACAGCCTTTGTTCTTTCTGTGGTGTTTAGCTCTTTGTTTGGTCTTTTAACAATTCCATCGATATCATATTTAATGGGTTTAATCGCTGTTTTGTCCACGTATTTGGTTAGTACGCTTGGTTTTTTGATTAAGAATAAAAAGTTGTCATCGAAAATGTTTGTGAAAATTTGTGTCTTTAATCTTGGTTCATACCTATTTTTTTTATTTTTACTTCTTTTTCGGTCTGGGTTGCTTGTTGAGGTCTTGAAAATATTTAAATGAGAAGTTTTTTTGTGAAGAAAAAAATATCAATTATTTTACCTGTTTACAACGAAGAGAGAGCCATTGCGTCTATCTATAAGGCGATAATTGTTGTTATTAGCGGAATGCCTGAATATCTATACGAAGTTATTTTTGTAAATGATGGAAGTGTAGACAATTCATGGAACGAAATTAAAAAATTGTCTCAAAAAGATAAATATGTGAAAGGAATTTCATTTGGAAGAAACTTTGGACATCAAATAGCTCTTAAGGCAGGCTATGATAGTTCTTCTGGAGACGCGGTAATTTCTATGGATTCTGATCTGCAACATCCGCCGCAATTGATTTTGAAAATGATCAAAAAATGGGAAAAGGGTTTTGAAGTAGTTTATGTCGAGCAAATAAAACGACGAGACGGAGTTTTTAAAAGAGTGCCAAGTTTGTTGTACTACAGATTGCTAAATTATGTTTCGCAAATAACTATACCAAAAAATGTTGGCGATTTTAGACTTCTTGATAGGAAAGTTGTTTTGTTTATAAAGTCCATAAAAACAAAAAGCTTGTATTTAAGAGGGCTTGTTCCATGGTCTGGATTTTCTTCAACATCAATTTGTGCCGAGTACTCTGATCGTGTTTCTGGAAAATCAAGCTATACGTACTGGAAGATGTTTAAGTTGGCTTTTGACGGCATTACTGCACTTTCTCTTTTTCCTTTAAAATTGGCGGCTATTGTGGGAGCGTTTGTTGTTTTTACTGGTATTATTTTGTTGCTAATTATCTTAATAGATTTCATTTTTTATAATTCGTGGTATCCATTATTTAAATGGCTGGCAACGGTTACTTATATTTTTGTGGGGGTTCTTTTTATTCTTTTGTGGATATTGGGCGAGTATGTAGGAAAAATTTATGAGGAGACAAAAAACTACCCACAATATGTTGTTGTAGAAAAAACAAACTTAGAATAAAATCACCTTTTTAGAAGTTCTTCTACTTTTTTCCTAATATTTTCTAAAATTTTTATGTTTTGTGGGTTTTTAATTGCTGTATCAACAAGTTGTGCAATTTTGTTCATGTCATTTTCTTTAAATCCACGAGTTGTTATTGCAGGAGTTCCAAGCCTAACTCCGCTTGTTATCCACGGTTTTTCTGGGTCAAAAGGAATACAGCTTCTACTAACGGTTATTCCGGCTAATTCGAGCGTTTTTTCTGCATCTCTGCCTGTTATATTTTTTGATCTTAGGTCAACGATAAAAAGATGGTTGTCCGTGCCTCCACTGACAATTCTATATCCATGTTTTTCCATTGCTATTGTAAGTGCTTTTGCATTTTTAACCACTTGTTTTTGATATTCTATAAATTCTTGAGTTTTGGCTTCTTTAAATGCTACGGCCTTTGCGGCAATAACATTCATAAATGGTCCACCCTGAGAGCCTGGAATTATTGCTTTGTCCAGTATCTGAGAGTGTTGATTTTTGCATAAAATGAATCCACCTCGGGGGCCACGCAAGGTTTTATGAGTAGTGCTCGTAACAAAATCTGCAAATGGGACTGGTGTTGGGTGAACTCCTGCTGCAATTAGCCCTGCAATATGTGCCATGTCAACCAAAAGGAGAGCTCCAACATCTTTAGATATTTGTGCGAATTTTTCAAAGTCGATAAACCTAGAATATGCGGATGCTCCAGCAATTATTAATTTTGGTTTGTGTTGATGAGCAAGATCTGAAATTTCTTGATAATCTAATAATTCAGTTTTTTTGTTAAGGCCATATTGGACTGATTTGTATAACATACCAGAGAGGTTTACTGCGTGTCCGTGTGTCAGATGTCCCCCTGATGCAAGGTTCATGCCCAAAATTGCATCACCTGGTTTGAGTGTGGCAATGTACACCGCAAAATTTGCCTGTGAGCCAGCATGGGGTTGAACATTTGCGTGATCAGCATTAAATAGTTTTTTGCATCGTTCTATAGCTATGGCCTCTGTTTGGTCTACAAATTCGCATCCAGCGTAATATCTTTTTGAAGGGTAACCTTCTGCGTATTTGTTTGTAAGAACTGATCCTGCGGCCTCCATTATGGCTTTGCTGGTATAGTTTTCTGAGGCGATTAAATTTATTGTTGTTTTTTGTCTGTTGGATTCTTTTTCGATAACATTTGAAATTTCTGGATCAACTAGATTAAGATTTTTCATTACTGATTCCTTTGCAGCTTTTTAAAATTACGTTGCGAGAATAGCATAAAATGGGACGTAAATGAATTATTTTTTTAATGTTATTAAATCATTATTAATTGCTTTTTAATCGGGCTTTTTTTATACTTAGTAATATGTTTGTGAAAGTATATATTTGCCTAATTTTGGAGGGGTTTTTGTGTTTTCGACTTCAGATTTTAAAAAAGGTCTAAGAATTTTATATAAGAATGAGCCATACGTTGTTTTGGACTTTCAGCATGTTAAGCCTGGCAAGGGTGGCGCATTTGTTAGAACAAAAATGCGTAATTTAATAACTGGTTTTGTTCGAGAAGAGACTTTTCGCTCTGGAGAAAAGTTTGATGATCCAAGCGTAGAAAGAAAAAAAATGCAGTATCTTTACAAAGATGATGCGATTTATTTTTTTATGGATCAAGAAACCTTTGAGCAGGTTGGGTTAAACGAAAACCAACTTGAAGATATTCTATCTTTTCTTAAAGAAGAGACAGTCTATGAAATACTTTATTTTATGGGAAAACCGATATCTGTTACAGCCCCATTGTTTATGGAGCTAAAAATTGTTGAAGCGCAACCCGGAGTTCGTGGAGATACAGCAAAGGGTGGAGCTACAAAGCCCGCAACGTTAGAAACTGGGCTTGTTGTTCAAGTTCCGCTATTTGTAAATGAAGGGGATACGGTTAGAGTTGATACAAGAACATCAGAGTACATGGAGCGCGTTGATAGTAAATAAGTTTTGTTCCTTTGAAATTATTAAGATTTGATTATGGATTCGGATAAAAAAAAGAATGATGAAAAGCAGTCTTCTGTAAGTGGGCATGAGTTGCGCAAGATGCGGTCTTTTGTGTTCCATGTTTTGTATGTTATGGATTCTTTTGATTATAGTTGTTCTGTAGAATCTATAATTGATAATTTTAATCGGGGGTTCGATTTATCTATCCCATTAGACGGTGATGTTTTTAAAATAGCTTCAGCTGTTATATACAACAAAGAAAAAATTGATGACGCAATTAAGCCATTGCTTGAAAATTGGCGGTTTGAGCGTATTGGTTGTTGTACTCGTCTTATACTTCGCTATGCTGCTTGGGAGTTGCTTAACTCTGTCACCCCTGCAAATATTGTCATTAATGAGGCTATTGAATTGGCAAAATGCTTTTCTGAAAAAGATGCCTACAAGTTCGTTAATGGCATTCTAGATGAAGTTCGAAAAAAGCTAGATGAGTTAAAAGAAAGCGCTTAAATTTTATTTATTTTTCACCTATCTTTGGACGTAGATTTTCTATTTTTATTGTTATTCTAAAATGAAAATAGATTCATTTCCGTTTGTTTTTTTGCAAGACGTTTCATATTTTTGTGTAGAGTTCCTATATCAATGTTGTTTATATAATCTGTTTTGTCATACTCACCAGGAGATGAAGTTTTCACATTAAAAGGAATTTTCATATTAAAAAGGCAACGGTCCTCTAAAATTGGAAGTTTTGCTCCAAAATAATAATTTAAAATGATTCTAAATGAATTAACGGGCGTTATTGTTTCATAAAGAAGATTTTTTGCCTCCCCCGGAAGATAATAAGTATTCAAAATAGAGAGGCGCTCTTTCATATGAATTTTAAGGGCGAAATCTCTAAATAAACTATAATTGGCTATGTTTTTTTTGGACGCGGTGTCCCATACAATGTAGCTTAGTTTTGACCCATGATCCCCCTGTATTATTATAATTGGTTCTCTATCAGATTTTAACAGTATTGTATCGATGATATCCATTATTTCGCGGCTTAGCCATTTTATTTCATTAGGATAATTTTTCTTGTAGTCCGATGGTATGTCTAATGAGATGATACTTTCCATATTGCCTGTGCTGCTAAATACGAAAGATCTGTGGGGAGATAAAATATGACAAAAAACAAAGAACGGTGCATTTTTAATTGTCGTCGGGATTTCTTTTAATATTTTTAGCTGTTTTTTTACAATATTACATTTAACGTTGTATGCAAATCCGTCCACAAAATTAGATTTAATAAAACCTCCGGATATGTTTCTAGAAATAATTTCTTTAGTGAAACAACCCAATAGGCATTCGTTTAGATTTAAGTCTGCACTTTTTATTGTAGCTGTGAAGCCTTCTCGACATGAGATGTTTACTATAAAATACCCGAGTTTTTTAAGGGCTACTATAAGATTGCTATTGGATAAAGATTCGGATGGAAAGTGTTCACAGGTTTTATCAGATGGTATGTAGTTCACGTTCATCGAGGAAGGAATCGATTCGTTTGTAGTAGCGTAATTTGAACAACCATTGTTTGCGACAAAGAAGCCTTTTTTATTCAGGTAGTCAGTGAATTCGGAGTTGTTGTAGTCAAAAAGTGTTTGTAGGATGTCAGATCGGGTGTAACCGTCCAAGATAATGTAATAAATGTTTGGCTTGTATCCAATCTTTAGGTTTTGTTTTGTGGGTAGTTTTATATCGATACGTGTGCTTTTTGTTAAAATGGATTTTTCGTTTATTGCGTTGTAAAGTATTTTTGGTAGAACTGTGCAGAGTAGAATAAAAATACATATTTTTAAACAATGAATAATGTGCTTTAAGGATCTTTTTGTTCTATAAATTAGTGCTGCGACAATAGCAAAAATAATTATCCATATAGGAATTAATACTCTGAACCGTCCAATCATCATACCAAAGACGTTTATACTGTATAAGTATAGATATACCGTGGCACTTGTATTAAAAAACCATTCGAAAGATATAAACATAATTAAAAATAGAAGTGTTATCAAAGTTGTTTTGTTTTTATCTTTAAAAATGTACCTAAAAACTTTGTAAACAATAAATGTAAAAAGGATAAAAGCAGAAAATAAAATTATAAGTTCCTGTGCAAAAACTTCTTCCCAATTATAAGACCAAAAATGTATGATTGGATAAATTGCGAAAAGGATGCAAACTATAGGACAATAAAAAACTTTTTTAAGTGTTTGCAACATACAGATTTCCTTTTGGATGATTTTTGTTTTGTTCTACATAAAGGACTTCAATTAAATTTTTGATTTGGATCATAAAAAGTTTCTTTTGCTGCTGAAAATAAATCTTTAGCCTTTTCTTCTTTTACTAGTTTTTCAATTTTTTTACATAATTTATTGATATTAATATTGTTTATGTATCCAGTTTTGTAATATTTTTCAGAGGACGTATTTTTAACGTCAAAAAAACAACTTTTGTCCTCTAAGAGTGGAAGTTTTGTTTCAAAATAATAATTTAAAACCACTCTAAATGAGTTAACGGGTGTTATTGTTTCATAAAGAAGGTTTTTTGCCTCTCCTGGAAGGTAGTAGGCATTCAAATTAGATAAGCGCTCTCTCATGTATATTTTTTGTATAAGTTCTAGAAATAAATTGTAATCTGTTATGTTTTCTTCGGAGATGGTTCTCCACAAAACGTAATATAACGACGATCCGTGGTCTCCTTGTATTATTATAATTGGTTTTTGGCTAGATTCTCGAAGTATTGTATCGACAACATCCATAACTTTTCGACTTAGCCATTTTACTTCATTAGGATAGTTTTCCTTGTAGTATGCTGGCAACTCAATCAAGTGTCTAGAGCCTATTTTTCCTGCGCTACTAAACACGAAAGGTCTGTGTGGACACACCATGTGACAAAAAACAAAAAAAGGCTGATTTTTAATTGTTGTTGGAATATTTTTTAATATTTCTAATTGTTTAAGGATGGTAGCGCCTTTTTCTGGTATTATTGCATCAATTTTTTTATTAATGAACTCAATTTTTTTTATGAAATATGAATTAACAAGTGGGCCTAGTATTGTTTTTATAAGAATTTCTCTAGTGAAATCACTAAATGGATATTCATTTAGTGTTAAGTCGGCACTTTTAATTTTGGAAGTGAAGCCTGTTCTAGATGATATGTTTATTATGTAATAACCTAGCTTTTTTAGTGCTGAAATTAGATTGCTATTGGATAAGGCTTCAGATGGAAAGTGTTCATAGCTTTTATCAGGTGGTGCATAGTTCATGTTCATAGAAGAAGGGATTGATTTGCTTGTAGAGAAGTAGTTTGAACAACTCTTGTTGGCAACAAAAAAACCTTTTTTGTTTAGGTAGTTAGTAAATTCAGAATTGTCATAGTCAAAAAGAGTTTGTAGTGTGTCTGACCTCGTGTAAGCGTCCAAGATAATGTAATAAATGTTTGGCTTATACCCGACCGCTAGGTCCTGTTTTGAGGGTGCTTCTATATCGATATGTTTGCTTTTTGTTAAAATGGAGCTTTCGTTTATTGCGCTGTATAATATTTTTGGTAGAGTCATACAGAGTAGAATCAAAATGTATATTTTCAAACAAAAAATAATGAGCTTCAAGGGTCTTTTTATTCTATAAATTAGTGTTGCGACAGCAACAAAAATAATTATCCATAGGGCAATTAAGACTCTGAATCTTCCTACAATCATTCCACAAAACTTTATGCTGTATAAGTATAGATATGTGTTTCCGCACGGATTAAAAAACCATTCAAATGATATGAACATAATTAAAAAAAGAAGTGTTACCAAAATTGCTTTGGCTTTATCTTTGCAAATGTACCTAAAAACTTTATAAACAATAAATGCAAAAATGATAAAGGCAGAAAATAAAATTATAATTTCTTGTGCAAAAACCTCTTCCCAATTATGAGACCAAAAATGTATTATTGGATATATTGCAAATAATATACAGACGATAGGACAATAAAAAACTTTTTTGAGTGTTTGCAACATACAGATTTCCCTTTGGATGATTTTTGTTTGAATCGAAACAATATGCTAATACAGCTAAAAATTGGTTGCAAGTTCTTTTTTGCTTTGTTAAAATCGGCAGAGATTTTATTGGTGTTGTAATGTAAAGGGAGCAATGTGAAGAATTTATTGGTTTTAGCTTTGTTTTTGTTTTGGTCTCAAAGTAGTTCAGCCTATATAGATCCTATTTCTGGAGGGCTTGGACAACAGCTTTTAATCGTGGCAATTTCTGGATTGTTATATTTGGTATATTATTTTAGAAGAAATATCAAGGAGTCTTTCTTGAACATATTTAAAAAGTAAGATTATTGGGGAGCTATTTTAAGGCTCCTCCTGTTTTCTTTATTTAATGATTATAGTTTTCTTAGCCATTTCTACTATATCCATTTTGTTTATTTCTTCTGCTGAGTATGTGACAAATTGTTTGTTATTATCAAAGTCTGCAAGAGTCATAAAGTGACATTTATCGGTTAAAATGGGCAGATTTGTGTTGAACAGATAATTAAGAACAATTCGGAATGAATTTACTGGTGTTACCTGGTTGTTTAGCAGTTCATTTCCTTTTCCAGGAATATGGTATGCGTTTAATATTGTCATTCTTTCTTTTACAAGTGCATCGGAGTAAAGGCCGTGTCCTGTTTCAAAGTATTCTTTATAAGATGCCGTGCCATGGTCAGCTTGTATGATAATGACGGGTGGTCTTTTTGATTTGCGCAATATTGTTTCAACCACTTTTTGCGCTTTTTTGTTTATACCTTTTATCTCGTTTATATACTGCTTTTTAAATTCTTCATAAGGGACTTTGCGGTTTGGTTTTTGTACTATATTGCCATTTTCATCAAAGGTATATGGGTGATGTGGAGTCAGAATATGACAGAATGTAAAAGTTGGCTTACCTTTTTCCTTAATTATTTTTGGAACATTTTTAAGAGAGCTAAGTTGGCCAGAAGTGATAATGTTTTTGTCGGGTACAAAAAAATCATATAAATTTTTAAATGTTTTTGTGTTATTTACTAGTGGTCCAAGGAATGTTTTGTTCACAAACATATTGGTAAAAGGTCCAAGGCTGAACTGTGGTTGATTTAGTGTAATGTCAAAGTTTTTTAGCCTTGCGGTAAATGAGTCCCCTGCGATGTTTATGAAAAAGTATCCTTGTTTTTTTAAGAAAAATATTAGGTCGCTATTACATAAAAACTCATACAAATTTCTAAATTTTGGATTTCTGATTAGTGTTTGTATCTGTTGCGCTCCGCGCTGAAAGCTTGCGTGAGATAGAGTTTCATGCTCATCAAACGGAATGTAAGACATGTTAATTGAAGATGGAATTGAATGAAGAGTAAATGAATAGTTTGTACAGCTTTTATCCGCAATAAAAAAGCCGTTGTTTTTTAAAAAGCCTGTAAACTCTTTGGTATCGTGATCATAAAAAACTTTAAGAATATCTGCCCGTGCATAGCCGTCTAATATTATGTAATAAATGTCTGGAAGATACCCTTCTTTTAAGTCTTTTTTTGGTATTACTTTATCTAATTGTTTGTTTTCAAAGACATGTTTATGTTCAGTTGTCGCATAGTCATAAATATAAGGATATATTTTTAGCTTAATAAACGGGCTGAGTCTTATTATAGTTGTTAAAACAAGAATGCATGCTGCTATTGTTAGCAAATTGTTGATAATTTTGATTTTTTTTGATGTCTTGAATACAAAAAACATTAATGTTAAAAATATAAGCACCCACAAAGATAGCAGTGTTTCGTATCCAAATATTGTGTAATCAAAAACTTTTATTTGATTAAGATATAAAAACAATGAATCTTCGTGGAAAAAAAACCACTCGAATGAAGAAAACATTATCAAAAAAAGTAGGGTTCCTAAGGTTGCTTTTTGCTTTTCTTGCAGTAAAAATAGAAACAAATTATATAAAATAAATGATCCTATCGTACTAATTACAAGTAAGAATATTAGCTCTTGAGCAAAAGCTTCTTCCCAATTATATGACCATAGCCTTAAAAGTGGATAAATTGCAAACAATATACAAGCGATAGGACAATAAAAAACTTTTTTTAGAGTTTTCAACATACTCGCTTTCTTTTGAATGATTTTTGTTTTTAATTGAAACCAAATGTTAATATAGCTAAAAATTGGTTGCAAGTTATTTTTTGCTTTGTTAAAATCGGCAGAGGTTTTATTGGTGTTGAAATGTAAAGGGAGAAATGTGAAAGTTTTATTGTTTTTAGCTTTGTTTTTATTTTGGTCACAAAATATTTCTGCTTATATAGACCCATGTTCTGGTAGTATGATAATTCAGCTTTTAATTGCGGCGCTGGTTGGTGGTGGATTTGCTATTAAAGTTTTTTGGGTAAAAATAAAAGATTTTTTAGTAAAAATTTATAAATTTATTTTCCGAAAAAAATAAGAGGGTTTTGTGGAGCGTTTAAAAGGATCATTTAGGGACCCTTCGGGTTTTTTGTTTTTTGATAATAAAGAATTATACAGGGTTGTTTCAGATTTTTATAGAGAAGATTATGAATTGTTAACTTCTTCTGGCTTATACAATAAGTTGGTAGAAAAAGAGCTTTTGGTTTCTCATAATGAAATGACTGAGTCTTTTGAATTAAATGCATTTAAGATCATAAAGCCCAAGCTGATACCATTTGTTTCTTACCCTTATGAATGGTCTTTTAGCCAACTTAAGGATGCAGCTCTTTTGACTCTTGAAATACAAAAAGAAGCTATTAAATGTGGAATGATCTTAAAGGATGCGACATCTTACAATGTTCAGTTTTTGAATGGTCGTCCAATTTTTATAGATACACTGTCGTTCGAGCGTTATGTTGAGGGAAAGCCTTGGGTTGCGTACAAGCAGTTTTGCCAACATTTTCTAGCACCTTTAGCTTTGATGTCATATTGTGATGTGCGCCTGTCTAAATTATTTAGAATTTTTATAGACGGTGTTCCCATTGATATCGCCTCCAAGCTTTTGCCATTTAAGACTTATTTTAAACCGTCTTTATTAATGCATGTTCATCTTCATGCTGGTTCAGTAAAAAAATACGAAGATAAAGATCCAAGTGAGAAGCAAATTAACAGGAAGATAAGTAAAAATTCTCTTGTTGCGTTAATTGACAATATTGAGTCGTGTGTAAAATCTTTAAAGTGGAAAGCTTCTGGTACAGAGTGGGTTGATTATTATCAGGGTGACAGCTATACCCAAAAAGGATTTGATAACAAAGCAAGCCTGGTTAAAGAATTTATATCTATTTCTGAAAGCAAGAATGTTTGGGATCTCGGTGCAAATGATGGGTATTTTAGTAATATTGCCTCAAATCTTGGTGCAAATGTTGTTTCCTTTGATATTGATTCGGCCTGTGTTGAAAATAATTATCTAAGAGCAAGGAAAAATAATAATGGTAGGATTTTGCCATTAATTTTGGATTTGACAAATCCAAGCGCAGGTATTGGGTGGAATAACAATGAAAGAAACAAAATAGAAGAAAGAGGTCATCCGGACTTGCTAATGGCTCTTGCTTTAATTCACCATATTTCTATCTCAAATAATGTGCCGTTTGATCTTGTTAGAGATTATTTTTCTTCGATTGCCCCCTGGCTGATTATAGAGTTTGTTCCAAAAAGTGATAAAAAGGTAAAAAGACTTCTTTCTTTTAGAAAGGATGTTTTCGATTCATATAATCAAGAATATTTTGAGAAGTGTTTCTTAGAAAAATATGAAATTTGTGAATCTGTTAAAATAGATGAATCAGATAGAGTTTTGTATTTGATGAAGCGTCGATAGATTTTTAATCAGATAAAACTTTATATTTTTTAAAACTTTGTTCAAATGATTTTTGGTTACCGGTTACTGTAACGGTAAGTCTATTTTTTATGCTATTGTTGGAACTTTCTTGAGTGAAGTTTTTTATTTTGTCGTGAATAAACGTTCGACCGTCAATTAGTTTGATTGGATATGGAAAAGCTTTTTTAAAATTTTTGGCTGCAAATATGTAGTGTGTACACCCTAGTAATATTGTATCCACATTGTTTTTCAAAAATGGTTTTAGATAACGTTGTAATAACCTGTCGATTTTTTTGTTATCACAGTTTTCTATACTTTCTGCCAGTAACGGGCACGCTTGTTCTATTACGTTTAAATTTTTGTTGTTTTTCATAAGCATTGTTTTATGCAGGTGAGTATTAATTGTCATTAATGTGCCTGTTATGCCTACATTGGACGATCCTGAAAGCATAGTTTCATAAATGCTGGGCAGCGCGACGTCTATTAGCGGAACATCGCAGAATTTTTTTTGCAAAA
>JABGSX010000036.1 GCA_018647505.1 bacterium
CGACGACCGATGCCTCAACCCAAGCCAATTGGCAGTTGGTTGCAGATTCAGCCGAAACGGCTTACTACAAGCTTTATACCGACGACACCCCAAAACCAACAAAGTTGTGGGCGCTTTCATACGAAGATGAAAAAGGAGAAAAAACATACACACGCTCATCAGTACACCAATTGTGTGCAAACCAAGATAACGACCCTAATGTTACGTTCTATCCAGCACTATACAACACAAATTCTTCAAGCATATTTAGCACAATGGAACCAATACACTATTTCTGGACAGATGGTGGAAGAAGATTTTTTGTTGTTAAAACACTTTCGGATAAAGAAAATACAAACTCTCTAAAGCTTATTCCATACAACACAGAAAAATGGAACGTAACAGAGAAAATTTCTCCCGTTAGGTCAAAGGCTCTTGAAAAAGTTAATTACATTTTCTGGATAAAACAAATTGGCGCAACCGGCACCGTTATGGCCGGAACCGATAAAGGAATTATTTGCATTGAATAAAATGTAAGACAACGCCCCGGTATTTTGCCGGGGCAACGATTTTTTATGACATCAATACTTCCAAAGAATTTTTTACATTATCCAGAACAACATTTATGCAAAAGTATTCAGGTGGAAGCTCATTCCAGCAAGCTTTTCTAAAGTCCGATTTTATATGATCAATTATTGCACAAATATATTCAACATCATCAATAACTGGCGGCAAGTGTTGCTCAATTCCAGAAACAGCGTGGTGAAATTTTAAAACACGATCCACAACATTACCCAAATATTTTTGTTGTCCAGCACAGACAAGATCTTTATTTCTTTCACACAAATTATTGTACTCTTTGAACAAAATCACGTCCGCCCACACCTGCTTGCTTAGCTGATAAACTTTTGTAAGTGGCGTCTTTGGAAACGGATTATCAAATGAAACAGAAATAAACTGATTCTGCTTATCCCGCCACAAATGGCTCATAGGGTAAGACATCGAACCGACTAGAAAAAATCCAATGACAACCATCAATTTAACCGCCTTCATACTCCCCCCTTTCACATAGAAGTAAAAATTCTTCTATAAACTCCTTTTTTCAGATTGACTAAATGCAACCCTTCTACCTTAGTTTTATCAGATTGATTGCCTAATTGTCAATAATGCGGGCTTGTTTACACAAAAAATAGTTTTTTTGCCTGTTAGTTACAATAATGCGAAAAATGTGAATCATGGTGCATTATAAGATAAGCTTTCGATATAAAAAGGCCGAAAATTTTATTCGGCCTTTTTATATCAGAATAATTTTAAAACGGTAGATCATCTTCAAATGGAGGTTCATCCTTAAAGTCAATCTCACCTGTCTTTTTTGACTTGGCCTCTTGTGGCACATCTAAAATGTCTTTGTTTTGTTCTTCTTGCTTAACCCTGGTTGCAGCCTTTTGTTTTTTAGGTTCAGCCTCTTTATCTGGAGCTTTAACCTTGTTCTTTATTTGATTAAGTTGGTCCATTAATTCTTTTTCGACATCATTTTTAGGAGCTCGTTGATCAAACTGTGACGTACCATCTTGATCCTCTGTCGATTGCGAAGACGACAAAAACACAACGCGATCTGCAACAATAGAATGCTTAGTTCTACGTTGTCCACTTTGGTCTTCCCAACTGTCAAACTTAAGTCGGCCCTCAATCAAAATAGGTCGACCTTTTTGCAAATATTGGTGACAACTTTCCGCTTGTGCTCCCCACACATCAATGTCAACAAAACAAACTTCTTGGACCATGGATCCAGTTTGCTTGCTCTTAAACTGCCTATTTGAAGCCATTCCAAGTCTGCATACAGCTTGTCCAGAAGGAAGCTGTCGATACTCGGGGTCTCTTGTTAAATTGCCTATCATAATAATGCGGTTATACCCAGCCATGCGTAAGCCCTTTCAGTGCTGTTTTAGTGTACTTATAATTGATTATTGTGAATCTTTATTTTCGATGGCCCTAAGTCCATCACTAATTTTATTATGATACTCATTTATGTCCTGATGTAAACGAGAAATTTCTTCTTGGTAGAGTTTTAGTTTTACAACTTTTGCCTCAGAAAAAAAAGAACCTTTTGTCCCATCAACTATATCCTGAACGTCTTCTACAACTTTTTCTATAAGTCGTCCGGAAGTCTGCAAAACCCTACCAATTTCTGCCTGAATGTCAGCATAGGACTGAGCAATCTGCTCTTTTAATTTTGCAGCCGAAATTTTTTTGTTTTTCGGCTTTTCCTTTAAATACGATTCAGACAAAACCGGTGAATGAAAAAATAGAAAGGTAACAAACAAAACAAAAATTCTCATAGCTCAATAATTCCTGAAAAAAATCTCATTCCAAGACGAACATATTGCACCAATACCAAACACACCATTACAAAAACTAATGCGAGCATACCATAATACGTTCTAACAGGAACCCACCCCAAGAAATAACAAGCGAACAACCAAGCAATAAAACTTAGCTGAACAACAGTTGTCATCTTTCCCAACAACGTTGGATGAATTTCAAACATCCCTTTTCGAGAATACAAAAAGATTACACCAAAGATTAATATCAACTCTTTGACCAACACAAACCAAACAAACCATTTTGGAATAGAAAAAAGAGGAGACTGCGTAAAAGCCAAAGTTGCAAAGCAAGAAACAATTAAAATCTTGTCAGCCAATGGATCCAGACATGCACCAAGCATTGTTTTTTGATTGCACAACCGTGCAACATTTCCATCAAGCAAATCACTTACAGATGCAACAACGAACAATCCAAATGCCCAGCTCCAAGATTGCAAAGACATAGAAACAACAATTGCGGGGACAAGGGCAATCCGTAGCAGTGTAAGCAAAGTTGGTATTGTTATTCGACGCTCTTTTGGCGGCATCTTACGGAAAAGTTTTTTTAAACTGTAAATTTTCACTGGCAACCTACTACTTTTTATTTTACGCAATAGACAATACCCGGTTAGTATACATTGGTACAATAAGAAATGAAACTGCGTTTTTTTTAATTATTTAGTACATTGTCGCTCGTTAAAAACTCGCTTACTCATCACAAACAAATTGTAAAGTCTGTTTATGAAAAAAGTTACAATATCATACCGCTACCAAGGCATTCATTTTCTAAATAAAAAACTGCAAACTGCCCTGCCGCAATTCCTTGGTCCTGCCCTTGAAGTCTAACGCTAAGCTTGTCTCCACGATAATCGACAAAGCACTTGTTTATCTCTGGACCATGGCGAAGTTTTACACCAAGCTCTTTTTGCACCGGCTGAATCCCAGTTATCCAATGTAAATTTCCAACCAAAAGTTCATCACGCTTTTTATCTTTTTCGTAATATGATTTTGATATATAAATAAGATTTTTTTCAGAGTCTTTAACAACCACATACCATGGACCACCAGAAAGCCCAATGCCCTTACGTTGCCCTATAGTATAAAACCAAAAACCTTGATGTTTTCCAATAACACTACCTGTTTCATACTCAACAATATCACCAATTTTTTCACCTAGATGATGACGCAAAAATTCATCAAACTTTATTTTGCCCAAAAAACAAATTCCCTGGCTATCTTTCCTGCTCTGCGCTGGTAGATCATATTTTTTAGCAAGCTCTCTGACCTGTTCTTTTGTAAAATGCCCAACAGGAAAAAGAGACCGCGAAAGTTGTTTTTGATCTAAACGTGACAAAAAATACGCTTGATCTTTAATTGGGTCTGGCGATTGGTACAAATGAAAAATGCCATCAACCTCTTTTACCTGCGCATAATGTCCTGTTGCAACCTTTTCAAAAGACTTGTCAATCTTGTCAAAAAACAAACCAAACTTTATAAACTGATTACACAAAACATCTGGATTTGGTGTTCTTCCCGATTTTGCCTCGTCAATAACATAAGCAACAATATTATTCCTATATTGCGTTTGCATAGATACAATTTCAAGCGGCACATCAAGTTGCTCACACAAAGCCTGCGTATACTCCAAGTCTTCTTCCCATGGACAACTTGCCAAAAAAGACAAATCTTCTTCAAGCCAAATTTTTAAATAATATGCCGTAACTTCATGCCCCTGATCTTTTAGCAACCGTAAGGCAACAGAACTATCAACACCTCCAGAAACTAACACCGCAACTTTCATTTTATAAAAACCCCGCACCCAAAATTTTTGAGAAAAAACAACAAGTAGTTTTTATTATATCATTACCGTGCATAAGCGAAAACTAAAAGAATATGGCATCGCTTCTAACTCAATCACCGGCCGTCGGTCAGGGTTGCTTTCCACTTTTTTTATGATAGGATATGGCATCGTTCTTTGTTCAAACCTATTCAAACAAAAGGAGTTTTAACATGCGCGCCACTTTTACACTAAAAGTTATTCTATTATCTTTACTTGCCATCTTATCTTTTGATTCAAATTGTTCATGGTTCCCATTTGTATGGAACAAAGCCACCGACACCGACAGTAACTTGGTCGCCAAAGAACCTCCTGTATATTTTGTAATTTTAGCAGGCGGAAAAGGAGAACGCCTTTGGCCTTTAAGCCGCGAAGACATGCCAAAGCAATTTATACCATTCAAGGGTAAAAGCTGCCTTCTAGAAGAAACAGTTTCTCGGGTAGAAACAATGGTTCCTGGAAAAAATATAATGGTTGTCACCAACGAAAAATATAAAGAAAGCGTAAGTAATGTAGTTGGAAAAAGAGTTGGAAAAATCATCGCAGAACCGGCAATTCGTAATACCGCTCCAGCAATTGCACTAAGTTGCTTAGAAATAGCAGCACAAGACCCCGATGCTGTTGTTGTATTTTTACCAGCCGATCATTACATACATGAAAAATATCTATTTTTAGACGGTCTTGAAAAATCAATCAACTTTTCAAGAGAAGAAAACGGAATTGTTCTGTTCGGAATCACCCCAACTTACCCAGCAACCGGCTACGGCTACATAGAATTTGAACAACCATTCGAACGCAACAAGCCAGCAAAAATTATACAGTTTAGAGAAAAACCAAATCTCGAAACAGCAGAAGATTTTTTGAGCAAATCCAACTTTCTGTGGAACGCAGGAATTTTCTGTGGAAAAGTACAAACCTTTGTCGATGCTTTTGAAAAATATGACAACGAAGTTTTACAAGACATAAAAGAATACATGGCTGGAACCAAGGAATACAAAGACGTAAAAGCAATATCAGTTGACTATGCAATTATGGAAAAAAGCAAAAACATTTATGTGCTGCCACTTAGCATAACATGGCTTGATGTAGGAAGTATTGATGCATTTTTGAAGCTAAAAGACAGAGCCTCAAAAGTAAAAGATAACGTAATTACACACAATTCGTCAGGGAACTTGGTTGATGCAAACGGAAAACTTGCGGTCCTTATTGGTGTAAATGATTTATGTATTGTTGATACAAGCGATGTACTTTTGGTTGTTCGCAAAGACGAAAGCCAAGCAATTAAAAGTGTGCTTGCCAGTCTAAAAGAGGCCGATAAAATAGATTACCTTTAAAACAATTGACATTATAGGCTTTTCATAACAAGCTAAAAACTACGGTTGAAATTAAAGAGTGATATGCAAAACATGTCACTCTTTTTCTTTCTTTATATAATCCCTAAAATCCAAAAAGGAAAATTAAATGTCCGAAGATAAAACCAAAGAAAGCTGCTGCGAAGACACCAAGCAAAAAGATTGTTGCAAAGACGGTGTAGCTAAAGTAGGAAGCACTGTAAAAGTTAATTACGTTGGCAAACTTGAAGATGGAACCATATTTGACGAAGCAAAACTACACAAAGGACCTCTTGAGTTTAAAGTCGGAGACAACAAGTTTTTGCCAGAATTTGAAAATGGCGTTATTGGTTTAAAGGCTGGAGAGAAAAAAACAATAACAATAAAATCAGAAAATGCATACGGCCAAAGACAAGAAAAGCTTCTTCAAAAAATTGGTAAAGACAGGCTTCCAAAGGATGTTGAACCTAAGGTTGGACAAAGTCTTATAGCCAGAAACGAAAAAAATGAAGAAATTGTTGTCATTGTTACAGAAGTTGGCGAAAAAGATATTACAATAGATATGAACCACCCTCTTGCCGGCAAAGAATTAATTTTTGAAATTGAACTTCTTGAAATTGTTAAGTAAATAAATAAGGCGGCAAATTTGCCGCCTTAACTTTTTGTACTTTTTAAAATCAAACCACATCATTAATCAAAACAGTTCTGGTTCAGGCTCAACAAAGTGTGTTAAAGCATCTATTGCGCGATCTGTAATTGCAAGATCAATAGGCCTGCTACCAAAACTATTAACAGCCTCTATGCTAGCCCCATGACAACGCAACAAGAAAATTACACCAACGTGACCCATGCATGAAGCTACATGCAAAGGAGTACGTTGAATATTGTCTCTTGCATCAACTTCTGCACCCCTATCTAACAACAATGTCGCAATATCAACACGACCATTATCCGCTGCGTAATGTAATGGAGTACTCCGTTCAACACTTCTTGCATCAACATCCGCCCCTCTATCTAATAACAATTCAGCAACACCAACATGACCTTTATACGCTGTGCAATGTAATGGGGTACGTAGCTCATAACCTCCTCCTGCATCAACATCTGCACCTCTATCTAACAACAATATAGAAAAACCAACATGTCCTTTTTCACTAGCAATATGTAATGGAGTATCTAGATGATGATCTCTTGCATCAACATCCGCCCCTCTATCTAATAAAAATCTTGCCTCACGGGTCTTCCCATGCCTAGCTGCAATATGTAGCAAAGTATCCTCTAGCTTTTTATCAGGACTATCTTGTGCCCATTGCTCAAAACTCTCCAATACAGCCAATTCATCCTGTTCAAGTGAATCACCTCTCGGCTCTTTAGGTTCCTCAGAAGTAAACAAATAAAAACTTGATAACAAAAGTAATCCACATATTAAAATATTTTTTTTCACAATAACCTCCAGAAAAAAGCATATTTAACGAACAAAACTTATATTTCTTATAATACATTTATACGAAACTCTTGCAACAACTTATTTTCAAAAAGAAATATTATGCTGGGTTGGAATTCAATTCTGACATAAGAAAAAAATCTGATAAACTTTTACGTAAAGAAAGTATAAAAAACTACAGGAAAAAATTATGAATCTTATTGAAAAAATACAACAATCACTTGTCGAATTTACAAAAAAACATTTCAATCTTAAAGAGCTTCCAGCAGGAATTGAATGCACCTTAAACACCGATCACGAAAAGTCAAAATTTGGTGACATTAGCTCAAACGCTGCAATGGTTATGGCCAAGCTGTTAAAACAAAATCCACGCACCCTTGCACAAGAAATTTCTTCATCATTTTCTGACACGTCAATTGAAAAAACTGAAATTGC
>JABGSX010000002.1 GCA_018647505.1 bacterium
TATCTTTTTAAAATTCCACTTGGTACACAAAAATATCTTTTCATGTCAGGAGAATTTTTTATTTTATCGATTATAAAAATTATTTGATCATGCTCATTTCCAACGCCTCTCACCTGATCAACTATTTCCACCGGCACAGAGCCAACATGAAGCAACACGCAAACTCTTTTTCTTTGTTTTTCTATTATTCGTCGTTGTTCTTGCTTTTTTTGTTCCTGCTCTATTCGAATTTGTAGTTGCAGCTCTTCTGTCCGTTGAATATTTTCTTGATTGTCATTTGCATGTCTATGGGCAGGAAAAACATGAGAACGACCTAGAAAAAAATCTTCCCGTCGAACAAAATCAATACGTGAAAAAAAACCATTGTCAGAAAACCTCTCAGCTTGTTTTTTTTCATATGTTGGCAACTCCCGAGCAGCAAAATGTCCAACCTCAAAAGGAAAAACATGTGTACCTGTGCTGAAAAATAAAGATATCCAAAACAAATAAAACATTAAGTTTATAATGAAAGATGGATATTTCACTGCACGCTCCAGGCCAAAGAAAAGAATAAACTTGTTGGAGCAAAGTTCTATCACCAAACAACTTAAAAAGCAAACATTTAAAAAACAACAAAATTCCATAAATATTAATTCGGTGCTAAGCTTAGCCGAAAATCTATATTGTAAACAATCTAAAAAATATTTTTTATTTCTATGCATACAAAAATTTATTCTGCCACAACAATTGGCGTAAACGCATACAAAGTGAGAGTAGAAGTTGACCTGTCCGTTGGTATAATGGAATTTTTTATTGTTGGTCTTGCAGACACAGCGATAAAAGAAAGTCGACAACGGATCAGAACTGCGTTAAAAAATTCTGGTATTCCTCTTCCCCCAAAAAAAATAACTGTTAATCTGGCTCCGGCAAATCTAAAAAAGGAAGGTACAACCTTTGACCTACCAATTGCCATTGGAATTTTACAAGCTGCAGGAGTTATAAACATCTCAAAAGAATTTTTAAAAGAGACTCTATTTTTAGGAGAACTCTCATTAAGCGGAAGCATTAAACCTGTAAAGGGGGTTTTGCCAATTGCATTTGATGCTACAAAGCTCAAAAAATGCCGAATGATTGTTCCACACAAAAATCAACATGAAGCTGCTCTCATTGAGGACATAGAGGTAATTGGAGTAAAAAACTTAGTTGAATTAATTGGATATCTTCAAGGAGAAAAACAGATTCAACCAACACACTGCCTGCTTCAACAACTCATAGAAAAAGAATCCGAAAAACTTCTTAATTTTTCTCAAGTAAAAGGACAAAGCCAGGCAAAGCGCGCACTAGAAATTTCTGCCGCTGGTCGGCATAACATCCTATTTATTGGCGCTCCCGGAGCGGGAAAAACAATGTTGGCAAAGCGGTTGCCAACAATTATGCCACAAATGTCATTTGAGGAAATTTTAGAAACCAGCAAAGTTTACTCTGTATCCGGAAAGCTCGGAACTAAACCATTGATGACAAAAAGACCATTCCGTTGCCCACACCACACAATATCACAAGCTGGTTTGGCCGGTGGGGGAACATATCCACAGCCGGGAGAAATTAGTCTCGCACAGAATGGCATTTTATTTTTAGACGAACTTACAGAGTTTAAACGTGATACCCTCGAGGTACTCAGGCAACCACTTGAAAATAAAGTTGTTAACATCTCACGCGTAAATCAATCTGTGACCTTTCCTGCATCATTTGTTCTTGTAGCCGCTCTTAACCCCTGCCCCTGTGGCTACTGGGGGGATAAGCGTAAGGATTGCACATGTTCACCACAAAGAGTTAATAAATACTTGGACAAATTATCTGGGCCCCTTCTCGACCGAATCGACTTACAAATCAACATCCAGTCCGTTAAGTACGAAACAATCGAAGACAAAACAACCAAGGTAAAAAGTTCGCAAGATATTTTAGAAAATGTATGTAAAGCCGCAAAAAAACAAAAAGAACGTGGTAACGGAAAAACAACATGGAATGCCAATTTATCTACAGACCAGATTGAACAATTTTGCACACTAACTCCGCAAGCAAAAGAAATAATTAAAAAAGTTTTTGAAAAGTTGAGTTTAAGCATGCGCGGATATCACAAACTTCTTAAGGTGGCACGTACAATTGCAGACTTGGATGAAACACAAAACATTGACACCAAACACGTACAAGAGGCTTTGATGTATCGCTCTCTGGACCACATGTTTGAAAAAAAAGGATACTAGTGATCCTTGGTATTGGCATAGACTCTGTAGAAATACATCGATTTAACAATTGGCACTCCTACTCCACTAAAAAACTTAAAAAGGTTTTCACCCAACACGAAATAGACTATTGCTTATCATGCAAAGCAAAAAGCGCCGAGCGATTTGCCGTACGTTTTGCCGCAAAGGAAGCTTTTTACAAGGCCTTGTGTTCATTTATACCTAAAACAAAAATTTCTTTTTTTTCTATGTGTAAACAAGCGAGCATTCGCAATACCTACTCTGCACCAACACTTATAACAGACAAAAGCATATCCGAAAATTTACCCACAAAAACAAAAATGCACCTTTCATTAACACATTCAAAAACAACCGCCACAGCCACGATTATAGTTGAAGCCATAAAATAAAAGGCCACTTAAAAAAACTAAAGCTTTTTTTACAAACAGAATTTTTTTTATGTATACTTTTTATATTAACTATTGATTTATGTTTAGTTTATTTTTGGAGATTGAGATGAAAATTTTAGCACAAAAAATAAAGTATATTTTTACCTTAGCAATTGCTATTACATGCTTCCAGATTGATGGTGCAGCTCTCTTAAAAAGAGCGGGAACCGCAGTCGCAAAACCTTTAGCCCGATGCCTTGGCAGCATTACCCCACAACTTTTTGCAAGAGAAATTCTTCCACATCTTAGAGAAAAATACTCTAGCCCTGGGCCAGCACCAAAGCTTTATCAAATTATTGCAAAACATGCTGCAGACAGAATGATGATACCAGAAGAATATCG
The DNA here is from genome assembly GCA_018647505.1 of bacterium. Lineage (GTDB taxonomy): Bacteria > Babelota > Babeliae > Babelales > JABGSX01 > JABGSX01. The sequence continues at coordinate 3,011 of JABGSX010000002.1, forward strand.
CAACGAGATTCAAGAAGGGACAATCGATATGGCAGAAAAAAAAGTTTCTGCCCCTATGCTAACTCATTACGGACTCATTTTTGTAAACTCAGAAGTAATTAAAAATTTTCACGGCCTCGCATTTTTACGTGCGGCCACTTTTCACGAAATGGGTCATGTTAGACAGTTTACCCAAAGCCCCTTTTATCGTGAATTATTACGACACGGAGCTGTGGATTTAAGGCTACCTGAATTAACAATTATATCCCCAGACGATCACACAACAATTGAGGAAGATGCCGATTCTTATGGCGCAAGACATTCGCACTGTCATCTTTGCACAGAAAGACTGGCTATACAAAGAAAAGAAACAAAAAAAGATAGCCCCCAACATGTCGACGGATTTGATGACGATGAGCATTACCACGGATTTGCAGGATCACAGAAAAAACTATTTAAAATCATGAAAGAACAAAGGGCGACTGGAGCAATTTGCGGCCTTCACAAACACATTGGAGAAGACGAAAACAAGCTGCTAACAACGCGTCCGTCAACTCCAGAAAAAGAAGAAGAATATGATAGTAGACTTGCCGAGCACCTCAAAAAAGAGTTTGAATTCGAAAATGCATTGCTAGAAGGAGAGGTTGATCTTTGATTAAACGACTGCGAGTTAATATTAAATTTGACAATAAGCTCATAATCTTTAAAATTGTTTATATATAAGCACTTTTTGAAATTTGTATTAAAAATCGCGGGATAGAGCAGTCTGGTAGCTCGTTGGGCTCATAACCCAAAGGTCGCTGGTTCAAATCCAGCTCCCGCAACCAATTTAAAAGCCTCGGAAAGTTTTCCGAGGCTTTTTGTTTTGCGTTGTTCTTAAAATTAAATAATTCAACTCTAATGCTAAAAAATCCCCATAGATTTACAAGGGAATTTTAACAAATTAGATGATATGCAACAAAACCTGGTTTGCTCTCTCAAGAACTTTGCGTGAATTTGTATATGTAATTTTTTGGTACGCCTCTTTAAACGGTAGCCACGTGTAGTCTCCGTGCTCATGAGAAATTGTTACTTTGTCATCGAACGCTTGGGCCAAAAAGAAAGTTACTTCTTTAGAGACCTGCTGCCCGGCTTTATTGGTAAAAGAATATTTGATAATATCAGAAAAACCGTCCAACAACGTTACTTTTAAACCGGATTCCTCATGAATTTCTCGCTCTGCTGTTTGTTCTTTTGTTTCATTTGCCTCAACCTTTCCTTTAGGAAAATCCCAATAATTTGCTTGATCATTCTTAAGAAGCAAATACAAAACCTTATTGTTGCTAGAAACAATAAACACAACCGCACCAGATGAAAATTCTTTTATCATAATCAGTTACCCCCTTTAATACTTTCAATCAATAAAATATATTTTTATTCCAAAAAATCTTCTTGTAAAAATCATTAACAAAAATATGACTCCTACAAGCGGACCAACCCATAGCCACAAACCAAACTCACATAAAAAGAAAGTCTGCCAAGACACAAAAAATGATCTAATACAAGATTCACACAGGTAATACAAAACCAAAAACACGGGAACCAACACCGAAAGTTGCACTGCAAAATTTCTCGCAAACAACAAAAATCTAGTTTCATAAAGCGGCAAATTAAATCGTTTTTTCAAAACATACAAAAAAGCAGCGGTTTGGAACAGCCCTGCCCCTAGTGACGTTGCAAGAGCAAGCCCTGTCGCCTTGAAAAAATAAATTAAAATAAAGTTCAAAATCACATTTACAACCACTCCAGCAATCGATATTAATGCCGGCAAAATTGTGTTGTGTAATGAGTAGTAGGTATTAAGAAGTATTTTATTAATCGAAAAGAAAAATAAACCGCACAAATACGCAATCAATATTTGTCTTGCCAGAAATACCTGCTCAATAGAAAAACGAGAAATGAACAACGTGTAAAAAATATCTTTCGCAAAAAACATCATTAAAAGACTGAACGGTATCATAATCCAAAATAAAAACTTGGTAGACTCACACAAAAGATATCCCAATCGCTTTGGCGCATAAATTGCAATGCGAGCAAGCACAGGAAACGTTACAACCGCAAAAGCAACACCAAAAACACCAAGGGGTATGCGCATAAAACTTCCACCATAGTACAACAAAGAAATTGAACCTGACGGTAAATAAGAAGCAAAAATACGATCAATAAAAAAGCTTACCTCTACAATGCTCATTGCAAACATACATGGAATAAACTTTGCCATAACTCTGCCAAACTCTTTTAATGACTCATTATCAAAAAACTCAAAAGAAAAACTACATTTTATATAAGTCACAACATGTGCCACAAATTGAAGAAACCCCCCGAATAAAATTGCGTAGCACAGATAGTCAATCGGCAAACCAAAATAAGTACAAACCAAAACAGCAGAAATAAACACAATATTTAGCATTGCCGGAGAAAAAGCTGGCACAAAAAAATGATGCACAGAATTAAGAGCTCCAGAAAGTAGCGCACTGCTTGATATGAAAAAAATAAAAGGCATCAAAATCCGCAAATACGGAACTGTTTTTGCTATTAGCTCTGGCGACCACCCAGGCACGATGATTCCAAGCAACGTCCTTGCATGCCACATTGCAACATAGCACAACAAAAGAACAATACCTTCAAAAAACAAAAATGCTAAGGTCATCAACTTATTTGCAGGCGAAACACCCTTTTTATTCAACACCCTTACAAAAGAAGGAATAAAAGAGGCACTCAGGGCCCCCTCTGCAAAAACCTTACGGAGAGAATTTGGAATACTGTAAGCAACAAAAAAGGTGTCCGACAAAACTCCAACGCCCAAATATCTTCCAAGAACAATCTCACGTATAATTCCCAAAACGCGACTTAATAAAGTAGAACCACTAACTTGAGACATTTTGCTTAAAAGCCCTTTACCCCTTATAGATCCCTTATACTTTTTGTTTGGTTTTGGTTCCCACGCATCTTCTACTTTTTGTTTCATTGTTGTTCTTTCTTTCATCAGAATATTCTTTGTTCTAGCTTTCCACTTTTGAGCTCCAAAACACAATCCATTGCCGAAGCAACCATTTCGTCGTGAGACGTTACAATCAGCCCAACACCACAATCTTGTTTACATGAGCAAATAAACTCTACTAACTCTGATCCAGTTTGTTGATCTAGGCTTCCTGTAGGCTCATCGGCCAACAAAAAATCAACAGGATTAAATAAAGCCCTGGCAACAGCAACTCGCTGTCTTTGACCACCAGAAAGCACATGGGGCCTAGAATCTATTTTATCTTTCAAGCCAACTTTTTCAAGCAACTCGCAACCCCTTTTTTTGCACTCAGAAAGCGTCTGCCCTACAATTAGGCCTTTGACAATAACATTTTCTAAAACGCTTAGCTCATTTATAAGAAAAGGCTCCTGAAAAACAAGGCCAACAGAGAATCGCAAAAAATTTTGCTTTTGCTTTTTTGAAAAAGATTCAATATTAACTCCATCAAAATAAACTGCACCCTTGCTTTGGGGCTCCAATCCAGCAATAATATGCATTAATGTAGATTTTCCCGATCCAGAAACTCCACTAATTGCATAGGATTTGTTTTGTTCGAATGAATATGTAATATTCTTTAAAACTTCAACAAATCGATTATCAGTTGAAAAAGATTTTGATATGTTCTCCAAAGATATTTGCTTAGACACCAATTATTCCTTAGTTAGTATAACAATCTATTGAAATAAAATTATTCGATTACTAAATTTACAGGGAATCTTCAATCTTTGAAAGCAAAAATATTGTTTTTCCTCAACAATATTTTTTATATTAAGTAGTGAAGAAAAAAAGTAGTAATAAAAGAAAAAAGACAAAAGCAGTAAGGACCAAAGAGGGGGAGAAACAAAATGAAAGCAATACTAGAAAAAAATATTAAAGAAAAAATACCGAAGATACTGTCTGTTATTCCAACTATGGACGTTGTTGTTTTTCCACAAATGATCGTCCCTCTTCTTGTTATGGATGAACGAATAATAAAAGGAATAAACAAATCAATCGAAGATACAAAAACCGTCCTCCTATTAGCAGCAAAAAACAACAATGGCTCAGGCGAAGCAATAGGAATCCAGGATTTATATAATGTGGGAACCGTCGCGACCATAATGCGCATGATAAAAATTCCTGAAGGTGGCGTAAAAATTTTGGTCCAAGGAATTTGTAAGGCTAAAGTAAAAGAAATTTTCACAGAAGAAGAATCTCTAAACGTAGCCATTGAACTTCCTGAAAACGATACAAAAGCCAACGCAACAAACATAAAAGCACAAGTAAATAACATAAAAGCTTTATCTGAAAAAATGGCCACTTCCGGTCAATCATTCAGCCCAGACTTTCATATAATTCTTTCAAAAATGGACGACCCTGCAAAAATTGCCGACTTTATTCTATCACATTTAAATATTTCTGTCGAAGAGGCACAGGATCTTTTGGAAAAAGATTCACAAGAGCAATTCTTAGAAGAAATTTATCTTCTACTACACAAAGAACTCGAGGTCGCCGAAGTCCAGGAACAAATAAAAAATCGCGCGCGCGAATCAATAAACAAATCACAAAAAGAATATTATCTTCGTGAGCAACTTAAGGCAATTAAAAAAGAATTGGGCGAAGATGACATAGAAGATATAGAAAAATTCAAAGAACAAATTGCACAATTGTCACTACCAGAAGACGCACATATGGAAGTTTCCCGTCAGTTGCGCAGACTAGAAAAAATGTCACCAGACTCTATGGAGTCAACTGTTACAAGAAATTATATTGAATGGGTCCTTTCTCTTCCATGGAATACAGAAACTGAAGATAATCTTGATGTTAAACACGCTAAAGAAGTTTTGGACTCCGATCACTACGGAATTGAAAATATTAAAGACAGAATATTGGACTTCATATCAATTCGAAATCTTAAAAAAGATAGCCATTCACCAATTTTATGTTTTGTTGGCCCCCCAGGAACCGGAAAAACATCCCTGGGCCACTCAATTGCAAAAAGTCTGGGAAGAGAATACTTTAGAATTTCACTGGGCGGAGTAAAAGACGAATCCGAAATTAGAGGACACAGAAGAACTTACGTTGGCGCAATGCCAGGACGATTTGTACAAGCTCTACGAAAATGCAAAACCAGAAATCCTGTTATCATAATCGATGAACTTGACAAAATTGGGCAAGATTTCAGGGGAGACCCTTCTGCAGCAATGCTAGAAGTTTTTGACCCAGAACAAAACAAAACTTTTTACGATAATTACCTTGGCGTAAATTTTGATCTATCAAAAGTTATATTCATAGCAACCGCAAACTCATTAGAAACAATATCTGGCCCACTAAGAGACAGAATGGAAATCATTCATCATGCTGGATACACCTTTGAAGAAAAAATTGAAATCGCAAAACGTCACTTAGTAGAAAAGGCTGTAATAGAAGCCGGACTTGAAGGAAAAGATATAGTAATCGACAATGATGTTATTAAAGAAGTTGTCATGAGCTACACAAGAGAAGCCGGGGTTCGAAATCTTGCAAGAACAATTAACAAATTATGCTCAAAAGTTGCACGAAAATTTGTTGAAGACGGAAAAATAAAAATAGTTAAAAAAGAAAATGTCGAAGAATTTCTTGGACCAAGACTATTTATAGAAGACATTCTGGACAAACAAAGCAAAGTTGGTGTAACAAATGGGCTTGCATGGACAAGCTTCGGCGGCGAAATGATAAAAATTGAGGCCGCTTTGATGCCAGGAAACGGGAAATTGCTTTTGACAGGACAACTTGGCGATGTTATGAAAGAGTCTGCTCAAGCAGCTTTGAGTTATGCAAGAATGCACTCATTAGAATTTGGAATCCCAAGCGAAATTTTTGAGAAAAAAGATCTACACATCCACGTACCTGCTGGCGCAATTCCAAAAGATGGTCCATCTGCTGGTGTTACAATGCTATCATCAATATTGTCTGTATTCACCAACCGTGAAATAAACGCTGAGTATGCAATGACAGGTGAGATCAATTTGAGTGGTGACGTAATGCCAATAGGAGGAGTTAAAGAAAAGATATTAGCAGCTCGCCGTAATAAAATTGCTCATGTAATCCTTCCATACAAAAACAAAAACGACATTATTGGATTAGAAAAAACACTTCAAGGAATCGATCTTATTTGGGTAGAGTCAGCCAACGAAGTTATAAAACGAGTGTTGATGCCAAAAAAAGAACATGGTCGAGCATAATAATTTAAAAAACAAGTAAAAATAGAAAAGCCGGAGTTTTTCAACTCCGGCTTTTCTATTTCATATTTAACAGCCTTTAGACTTCTCTTGGCTTTACTCCTTTTGCAAACATATTTTGTGCCTGCTTAAACCTTCTACGTCTTTCCACCGCATCCTCTTCAGATTCTCCACTTGAACCTGGTGAAACCGATCCAGAATCAGGCGCTCCTGGCACCAACGCAGGCCCTGCGGCCGCTTCTTCAGCTCTTTGTTTCTCTAGTCTTTCAGCAACTTTCCTCATGTCTTCCAACCTAGCCGCCTCCTCAGCTCTTTGTTTCTCTATTCTTTCTGCAACTCTCCTCATGGATTCCAACCTGGCCTCTTCTTCATCGCTATCAACGCGAACCATACTATCAAGCGCACCAAATCTACTACGAGCTCTTGCTGCTGTAGATCTAGTATCGACTGCAGTAAGCGGTTTTGCTGGAACCTCTGTGGCGGCCCCTCCAGCACCAGGA
>JABGSX010000037.1 GCA_018647505.1 bacterium
GGCCCTGAACCGTGCGCGTCTACCAATTTCGCCATTCCGGCATATTTAGAAATTATATATCAATAACTTTTTTACCAGATAAGAAATGGAAATGGGAATGGAACACACATTGGCCAGAACTTGGCCCATTATTTGAAACTAACTTAAAATCCCCTGGCTCGGGTAAATCATTTGCAAGTTGCCTGGCCATAAAAAGAATGTCGCCAGCAATGTGACGGTCACTTTCATGGAACTCGCGAATATCTTTTATGTGCTTCTTTGGAATTATTAGATAATGAACTGGAGCCTTTGGATTTATATCCTTGATGACCAATACCTGCTCCGATTCTGCAATAATTGTGCTTGGAATTTCATTTCGTATTATCTTACAAAAGATACACTCATTATGCTCCATAAAAACCTTCTAATTTTTTTGTTTAAAAGAAGTGAACTTATTTTGGTACCGAGGGCCGGACTCGAACCGGCATGATATTACTACCGCGGGTTTTTGAGACCCGTGCGTCTACCAATTCCGCCACCCCGGCACACAAATTTCAATCTTTTGATCATCATTGGATACATATTAAAGGAAAAGAAATTGTCAGTCAACGTGAAAATAAAAAGGCCAGAGAATTCTCCGGCCTTTTACTAATTACAAATTAAGTATTTTAATCATTCCCAGTCGCTATCATCACCATCGCCAACAGGGCTTGCTTGCGATGCAGCTAACATTCTTTCAACTGCCGATCCATCGCCAAACAGTCCTCCGGACCCTCTTACTGGATTAGGTGAAGAAACTGGTGGTGGAGGTGGAAGTTTTGGCGGAAGTCCCGGTGCGGGCGAAACCGATGGCGACCTTGCAGATCCATCGTCGCCACTTTCTTCTTCTTCTTCTTCTTCTTCTTCTTCTTCTTCTTCTTCATCATCACTATCTCCGCCTCGCCCTAATGCTCTAGCACGACCATCAAGCTTTCTTTGAGCAGCCGATCCAGCACTTTCCTGTAAACGTTTAATCTTCGCTACAAACTTTGCGCAAATTCCTTGTGCCATGTCTTTATCTATAGCATCATAGGACTCACCCGCTAATCCTGCGACAAGTTCTTTGACAGATTTAAGTATTCTAGGAACCCTAATATGTCTCTCTGAACCACTAATTTTTAGAGCATCTTCAAAAAATCCCTGTAGTTTTTGAACATAATTCACATAAAAAGATACCGCTTCGTTAACAACATCTCCGTATTGACCTTTAAGCTCTGAATGATTTTCTAGTATAAATCTGGCCCATGCTCTGTTAACATAAAATTCTCGGCCATTCATCATATCTGTTATCGCTGTGGTCAAGCGATGTTTCAATTCGTTTTCAATACTAAAACCAGCTGCTTCAGCCCCTCTATCGCGATGAGATTGCAAAACTCTATCAATCAACACAATAAGATCTTTTGCATCATCACTATTGATAAACTCAAGAACTTCTATTGCAAATCTTCTTATAGAAGCAGAATTAGGCTGAGAGTATTCATTGGCCGTGTCTAAAGCATCTTTAACAGGGAGAATATAACGCGGATTCATAGCTTGCCCACGGGCATCTTCAAAGGCTTTAACTAGGGAATCATAAGTTTGCCTGCCATCACGAGACATTTTAAGAGCGGGATTATCTATATCTTTATCTTCGAGTGTTCTACGCAAAGAATCTAAAGTCAAAACAAAAGCTTCCTTAGACGCATTCAATTCATCAAACTCACGACTATCTTCTGCTAGAGCTCTGTTCTCTGCTTCACGTCTTTCCAACTCTGTCATCCAAGCTTTGTATTCCTGGAAAATTCTTTCTGCCACACCTTCACCGTCATAAGGTTTTGGTGCTTCTGGCTCGTCATGTGCAACCGGCTCTACTACTGGCTCTCCGTGGCCTTCTGGTTTTGGTGCTGGTTTTGGTGCTGGTTTTGGTGGCTTTGGTAGCGTATGAACTGGTCCAGGAACAGGCGCTACCGGTGGTGCTACATGTGGGACCTTTGCAATCGGCACGGCATGAAATCTTTTTTCAAGAGCAACATATTCACTATTTAATACAGCAAGATCCGCTCTAAATTCCGCAACTGTTTTGGACTGAGCAACACACATATATAATAATGGGACACATAAGATAAGAAGAATACATTTCTTCATACAATCTCCTTTAAAATTAACCATACACCTCTACAAAAACATGTGCTCATCTTATATCAAAAAGAAAACATTAATCAAGCTATTTTTTTTTATTTGATCTGCGTTCAATGCGTTTTTTATGAACAAACAATAGTGTCCGTTCGTCCTGAGTAAAGCCGTAGGCCGAATCGAATGGATTCGAAAGGCATTGAGCATAAAAAAGGCCCGAGTTTTAACCCGGGCCAAAAATCATAATTATATTAAATTAAGTCGCTTTAGGTCTTTTTTTCTTAAGCTCAGCAAACATTCCACCCATTGGTGGTCGTCCTGGTGGAACAACACCTTTTGGTTTTTCTCCACGTAGAGCAGCCCCTAAACCAGCAGGCATTGGTGGTCGTCCTGGTGGAGCATAGGGCTTTGCTGGTGGTTCTACGCCCACTGGTGCCGGCGGCACTGCATCTTCTCCTATAATTGGTATTCCAGCATCCCTCATAATTTCCTTAACACCTTCTAAAGTATTCCAATCTGATACGCCTTCTAAGGTAATGTTGTCCTTAATATCTTTAGGATCATCCCAATCGCCAAGACTTTCTCCTGTGCCCATACCAAACTTAGTTGACTCACCTTTAAATTTCTTCTCTGCATCCTCTACATCCATATGGCTTTCTTTAGCATATTGTTTTCGTAAAGCCTCCAATAAAGCTTCTGATGTTGGAAAAGGCTTTCTCCAGCCACGATCATTTATTGCCCACTCTTCAGCATCCCAGGCCTTTGAAAGCTTTACAGCTACTTTCTTACCTGCTTTAGCATCTATAACAGCTTGCTCAAGGTCTGCTATTCTAGCTTTATAATCATCTTCTCCTGCAAATGCTGGTGGAGCACTGTGTGGCCGACCACCACCGCCATCTTCCAGCCTCACAACTTTTTCCGCTAAACTATCTCTTTCTGCTTTCAATTTAGCAATTTCTAGTTCATGGCCAACATCAAATGGATTTGCACCATGCGGAGCTATACCCGTCCCAACAACACTTCTAAATTCAGCCGTCACCCAATCCATGCATCTATTTAAATGCACCAATCGACGACTAACCGTTTTCAAATCAGCTGGTGCAAGGGAACCTCCCAAGCAAAGAACCGATAACAATAAAGCCAATTTCAACCTCATAAAAATCTCCTTATTTGAAGAAAGTTTAACAAATCACCGTTACATATTGCGCATCATACATCAAAAAATATATTTAAATCAAGCAATCTGCTGACAAACCAGAAAAACAAAAAGGTGTATGCTTACAAGTGACCGTTTTTGTTCCGTTCGCCCTGAGTGAGGGCGCAGGACGCATCGAATGGATTCGAACAACAAGGAAGATCCACATAACATTTAATTATCCGTTCGAATATATCCTTCGACGTTGCTCAGGACGAACGGATGGGAATGTATGTTTGTATGAAATCATAAATTCTTACAGAAATTGAAACTCCAGTTCGCACTGAGGAAACACAGCAAATTGCAGGGCCCATTCCACTCAGTACGAACGGGGAAATCTAATTTCTACAAATGCTTTATTCAAAAACAAATTCAATATCAAGCTTGCTTGCCGTTCGCCCTGAGTAAGTCCGAAGGACACATCGAATGTGTATCTTTAAACGGCATTGAGCATAAAAAAGCCCGGGCTTTAACCCGGGCCAAAATTCATAATGATATTAACTTACTCAACTGGTCCACGTGCCCTAATTTGGTCTAGAAAACTCAGTCCTGCGGGTTTATCACCTGGCTTAGGACCACCCGTTGGTGGTGGCGGTGGTGGCGGTGGTGGTGGTGGTGGCATACCTACAGCTGGATCGCCTACTGGTGGGCCTCCAGCTGGTGGTGCCGGCGGCACTGCATCTTCTCCGGCAATTGGAACACCGTCATTTCTCATAATTTCTTTAACCTGTTCTAAGGTGTACCATTTTTGTGTATCTCTAGTGTGCTCTTTAAGGTCTTCAATGCTGTTTGGGTCTCCCATTCCTGAACCCATTCCTGCACCATGTTCAAATCTTTGTTTAGCCGTCTCTAAATCAAATGCAGTACCAGCAAACATCTTCTGCCAGAACTTCTTCAACAATGCTTCCTTCAAATCCTCTTCTGTTGCAAATGGCTTCTTCCAGCCTTTATTAATTGCCCACTCTTCTGGATCCTGAGGCCTTCCAACCTTAACATCTACATGTCTTCCTGCTACAGCATCTTGAACGGCTTTTTCAAGCTCTGCTATTCTAGCCTGTAATTCTGGGTCACCGGAAAGTGCTGGCGGGGCACTGGATGGTCTATCACCACCACCGGCTTTAAGTCTAACAACTTCTTCCGCTAAACTATCTCTTTCTGCTTTCAATGTAGCAATTTCTAGTTCATGGCCAACAGAAAATGGATTTACACCTGTTGGAGCAGCCCCTTTACCAACAACTTGTAAAAATTCCTCAGTCACCCAGTCCATGCATTTATTTAAACGCGATAATCGACTACTAATCAATTTCAAATCAACTGCTGAAAGGAAGCCTCCCAAGCAAAGAATCGATAACAATAAAGCCAATTTCAACCTCATAAAAATCTCCTTATTTGAAGAAAGTTTAACAAATCACCGTTACATATTGCACATCATACACCAAAAAACACGTTAAAATCAATCAGTCATATACTCATCCAAAAACAAAGAATGTTAGACATACTAATCTACTCCTATATCTACTCCAGGACTAACAGATGGGGACACTGGAGTGCCGTAGGGTCTCGGCTCACCTTTTGCTCCCCTTCCGCTGGAAGTTTCATCTTTATGCAGCCGAGAGCTCATTGCTGTATCATACTTCAAAATTTCTTGTACTCTAGGATCACTAACAAAGCTATTTAATTCTTTCTGATACATTGAAATATGACTATCAGGTACAAGAACTTTTGCGTTCATTAATAGTCCCTCTTTAATAATTCTGTTAAACTCGTCTATCGTTCTTTTTACGCCTCTTGCTGTATTAGCAAAAGTTATTGTAGAAGCTACATCACTTGTGCCAGTCATTCCTAATTTATCTTCAGACATACTTTTAAGCCTGGCAAGAAATGAATCTTTATGAATAATTGGGTCTAGCCTGGTTCTTAATGTAACCAATTGCTGTCCAATATCATCCAAAGCTTCTATTTTTTCTGTTTTATCCGTAAATAATTGCCACCATTTTTTGCTAGCTGCTTCTTCAAGACTTGAACTTGCCATGTTTAGGTATTCAGCCTGTTGTTGTAAGCTTTCTTTTGGACCGGCATTTCCAGTTTCAACATAATAGTCTGACATTTTTCCATACACCCTAGACAACCGAACCTGTGCAGCCTCAATTTCACTTGCTCGCCTAAACCCACCGGCAAATTTGCTTTGATACATCTCAATTACTTTTTGTTCAGCTTCTGCTGCATTGGAAAGATATTCCAATTCTTTTGGACCAACAGGACCAGAAACACCAGTATTTCCGTAAGCACTGTTGTAATCATCTTCAAATTTGCGTGCCAATTTTTGATACTCTGCAGCTTTTTGGTCTTTGCTTAAGCTATCGTTGTTGTCTATTGCCGACATTTGATCTACAAACACTCCTTCTTCCTCAGGATCTGTTGTATCGTAAAATGTAAGCTCCCCCGGCGCACCTGAGGCATCACTTGCTGTTGATGGATCAGCATACACGGGAGACCCAAGACCTTCTGCAACACTACCCGGTAATACCGATGGTGTAACGCCGGGTTCTCTACCAGAGACATCTGGTCCAATCTCATGAACAGGAGAGCCTGCTGATTCCATCCCAGGGGCCAATTCTACCACAGGACCAGTCACAGGAGAACCTGTTGGCCCAAGGTCAGGTAAATCGTCTACGCCAGAAACACCAGGACCCACAGCACCGACAGGATTAGCCGTTTCTTCCGCTGTTAATGTTGCAGAATCTGATCCTGGCAAAGTTTCACCGCCAGATCCAACTTGTCCAGCAGACTCATCAACAGGCCCTTCAACAACATCGCCAGGTCCAGCAATAACATTTGAAAATAAAACCAAAAGCAACAGGCTAAACATCCACAACTTTTTCATCAAAATCTCCCTTCAGACAACTACATAACAACCTGTGACAGATTAAAAATAGGGATATATATCGCACAAATAAGAAATACAATTAACATCCCCAAAACAAATATAAAAATTGGCTGGAACAACGTTACACACAAAGATAAATATCTATTTAAATTTTCCTGCGCCAATGTTGCAGCCTGTTTTAATAATTCGTGCAATCGTCCAGACTCTTGTCCAACATGAACCAAAGAAACAATATCCTCTGCAAATAAACTGTACTTGCATCGCAACAATTGATCAGACAAAGAAAGTCCTGCAGCAACAGAGTCTGTAACCTTATAAACTTCATTTTTTATAGCTGTGTTAAGTGTTCCATCAGAAATAATATGTAAAGCTGTTACAACATGTACGCCACTTTCTACCAGTAACGAAAGAGCGTGCAGAAACATTATGTTAAAGCGTAAAGTCACAATTTTTGAAACAATTGGCAAACATAAAACTACACGATGTGCATACAACTGTATTTTTTTTAAATAGGATATAATCCACAAAAAAAATATAACTAATGACAACCACAAAAATAACCAAAAAACTTGCCCACTTACCAAAAAATCACTTATTGCAATTATCATACGTGTCGAGGGTGGAACAGAATACTGAGAAGACATAAACATAGATGCAAACATAGGAACCACAACTGTAAAAATCACAGTTGCAACAACAACAAACGCACACAAGGCAATTGTTGGCAACAACGCCGCAGCCTTTAACTTACGGATTAAATTTTCTTGCGAACGTCTAAAAACAAATAATGAACGCAAGGCATTGCACAAGCTACCAGATTCTTGCCCAACTTGGACAATGTAAACTGAAACTGAATCAAAAAAAAATGGAAACATTCGAAGCGATTTAAACAGAGGAGCTCCTGACTGCACATCATCAATAATATCTTTTAACGCATTGCAAAATGCATAATTTTTTATCTGCTTTGTTAATATTTGCATGGCTTGTGGAACCAAAATTCCAGAATCGAGCAGCAATGATAAATTTTTAAAAAAGTCTGTTACTGTTGAACGGGAAACAAATTTTGCAGAAATGTGTATATCCGTAGACCACCAAGAAAGTGCCATGTTTTTTTCGTATAACTTTCTTTTTAGATCTTCAAAGGATGCGCTTTCAATTTTTCCTGAGTGAATAACACCTTTAAGATCCACACCCCTCCACAAAAAAACAGGCATCAACTCCTCCCTCTATTTTTCCTCAGCTACCTTTTTTGGAAACATACTTAAAATTTCATCTTTTGACAACGTCGTTTCGATTTTAATCAACTTGTGGCGCAATGCTTTTCCCGCGGCAAGACAAACCAACTGCTTTGAAACTTTAAGATAATAAGCGATACGCATAATAAGTTCTTTATTGGCCTTTCCTTTTTCTGGAGCACTTTTTAAAAAACATTTTATAAATCCATTCTCGTCTATAAAACATTCACTTCGCCCAGAAGAAGGAACAACCTTTACTTCAATATATTCTGACATATTAAACATCCAATATTTCATTTCAAGGCACATTTTTTGCACTATAACATGGCCTATTATTTTTCGCATAGGGAATTACAAACATACTTCTACGTCCGTTCGTCTTTAGCAACGTCGAAGGACATATACGAACGGCGCAAACAAGCTTTATTTTGTGTTCGTATGCATTCGACTTCGCATGTTAACACATGCTTCGCTCAGCACGAACGGAATGGATAAGATCAAGCTTGATCTTGTATTTGTTTTTTTATTTACATTCTCTACAAAAAAGTTGCAACTTACACATTAAATAAAATCATTAGTTTGAATATATCAAAATTTATTTTATACTTGTTTTGTACTTTGAAATATACACGACTGGAGAGATGGCTGAGTGGTCAATAGCGCTCGCCTGCTAAGCGAGAGTCCCTTTTGGGGCACGAGGGTTCGAATCCCTCTCTCTCCGCCAAAAAATTTAGTGCGCCCATAGCTCAATTGGATAGAGCGTTCGACTACGGATCGGGAGGTTGGGGGTTCGACTCCTCCTGGGCGTGCCATTTTTTTACACAGCAACTCGTTTCAAAAAAAGGAAAAAGATAATGGTATACACACACAAAAAAGACATGTTTTTCTTTTTCCTCGTTTTAAATCTTTTTTTCTCAAGTCAAACCCTTCCTATTACACCACAAGAAAACACCATTCGCATTCGAACAATACTTGATGAATCTGAAGATCCTACAACACCATTTAAGCTATTTTTGTCACTACTTAAAATACAATACAAAAATGACCTTGAAAGCCTTGTTAAGGCTACGCAAGAAAAATGGTTGCGCCCAAAGGGTAAAGAACGCTGGCAAATAGAGGATAAATTCAGCGATAAAAAAGATCACACTGTACCTTTCTTAAATTATTTTGAAATGATAAAGACCATACAAGCAAAAGACAAAGAATATGAATACGTGATTATTTTGGGAGCTTACGGACCAGGCCTAGTTAAAAGAATTTCGTTTTTTCTAAAAGAACTTAATCGAAGCATAAAATATAAACAGCTAGTGTTTCTTACCTCAGCTCGAAAACTCGTACCAGATATGGAAAATACAAAAGAAGTGCAAGCTCTTATCGACAAACAACTTCCAAAAAAAAATAATCTTAATTTACACAATATAGAACCAACAACAGAAACAGAAATGGCACAGTTCATTTTTGATCAGATTGAATTCCCTAACGAATTACAAGAACCTGTCACTGTAACGTTTGTAGACACTCCACTACAAAAAAACGGACATGTCAGAAGAGCAAATACGGCAGATACACTTAAAGAATGGCTTATTACAAACCCGCAACCTGGAAGCTGTTTATTTATATCAAACCAACCATTTGTTATGTATCAAGACACAATAATAAGAAAGTTAATACCTAAAGATTTTATCGTAGAGACAATTGGACCAGAGATACAAGGGGACATAAATATTTGGGTCTGTCTTGATTCAATTGCAAGAACTTTATACTCAAAATATATGTATTAGATAGAGAAACAGAAAGCTCTTTTTGGAACACAAATCAATTGATGTAAAACAGTAATAATTGATTTTCGCTCAAAAAAAGCTACAATTAAAAGTAATTATTCTTGTTTATTGACATTTTTTTATAGGGAGAGATGGCAGAGTGGTCGAATGCGACGGTCTTGAAAACCGTTATCTCGTGAAAGCGGGATCGGGGGTTCGAATCCCCCTCTCTCCTCCAGTTTAGTAGTGTTGCACGTATTTAATATATTTCTACATCATAATTCCTTAATAGGAGGCACTATGAAAAAATTACTTATTGTTTTAGCACTATGTACATCACTATTATGCAAAGCAACATCTAAAAAAGAAGAGCTAGCAAGAGAACTTGTTAATCTTATGCCGCTTGATGAAATAAGCAAAAACATCCAATGGCCAGCAAATGTAAGCACAGAAACAAAAACAAAGTTTGCAGCTATAATGGAAGAATCTAAAGAGCTTAGCATTAAACTCCATGCAAAGCATTACACAGAAGCTGAATTAGAAGGAACTCTCAAATTTTACAATTCCGACATTGGCAAAAAGACACTAGAAATTATTCCTAAAATAACAGCTGAACAACAAGCATTTATGCAGGACAAAATGATGGAATTAACTGTAGAGACGATGAAAGATCAGCAAGCACAAATTAAAGCACAAGCAGACGCCGCTAAAAATCAACCAGCAGCTGTTGTTGCATAAAAAGCAATAAATAAAATAATAAAAAAGCACCAACTATTTTGGTGCTTTTTTATTGCATATGTTAAAAAAACAAAGTATTAAAAGGAGTAAAAATAATGGCAACCCTCAAAAAAAAGCCAACCTTAATAGACTTTCAAAAATACATACACGAAATTGAAGTTGAAAGAAATTTTATAAAGCAAACAGTAATGGATAAATGCCTGATGCTTGGCGAAGAAGTTGGTGAACTTTTCAAGGCAGTTCGAAAAGAACAAAAATTGAACATCGACGTAAAATCAAAAATGAGAACCGTAGACGAAGAATGCGCAGATGTTTTGATATTTTTACTTTCAATAGCAAATAGGTATGACATCGACCTAGAGAAAGCTTTTCGCGATAAAGAAGAAATAAACAAGAACAGAAAATGGAGCTAAAAAAACTTTTCTAGTTTATTGGAACGGTAAAAAAAAGGCTAACAAGGCTAACAATGAAACAACAACAAATATTACAAAAAGAAGCACTAGAAATTGTTGAGAGGCTTGGACTTCTTGGATATTTAAAGCAACTTGGAACAGCCAAAATAATGGGCAGCGTTCTGCTTGAGACAGTCATAAAACCGGATATCGACATTCATTTGCTAATCAACCAAACACATTCTGTACAAGAAGCTATAAAAAAAACATGCAACTATCTTGAAACAAAACATGACATCAAAAAAATTGAAACAAACTGCTATTCAGAAAAAAACGCAACTAAAATTGGATTTTTTTATCCGGGCAAAACAACAAAATGGGACATTGAAATCTGGGTTACAGATGAGTTAGAAAAAACTGCATTTAAAAACACAGAAAAAATTCTTAAAAAAATGACCCCACAACATCGAGAAATAATAATGGCGATGAAAAAACATTTTTATGCCAAAGGTCTTTTACGTCATGGAATGAGCACAAAAATTTATTATGCCGTCCTTGAGAAAAATATCACAAACATCAACGACTTTGAAAATATGCTCAAACAAAAAATTGCGGATAACCCAAAATGGGATCCAAATTTTACTTAAGTTTTTTAATAATTTTTTTTCCAGAATCAAATGCCAGATCATCAATATTTAGATTCTCAATGTTTTCCCACTCATAGCTGGCAACGTCATCAGCAACAGACAATCGTGAAAGATCTTTTGCTTGGCACTTAAAAAACACGTCGACAGTCGGATAAATAACCTTTTTATATTCATACAAATTTGTTAACGAAGCAAAATACTCGATATTTGTAACTTCGAGGTTAAGCTCTTCTTTTACCTCACGCACCAATGCTTGTTCCAGCGTCTCTTGATAATCAACAAACCCTCCAGGAAAGTCCAGCTTATCCTTACTTGGATCGAACGCGCGACGACAAAGCAATAATTTCTTTCCATCGAAAACAATGGCCCCAACTGCCGGCGCAGGATTATGAAAATAAGTAAAACCACAGCTGTTACACAAAAATGACTTTTCTGAATTCTGATAAATATTCTCAGTCGAACATGATGGGCAAAATTGAAATTTTGAAAAAGATAACATGTCTCCCCTTTACATAAAATATTGGAAAGTTTGTTTATACCGTTTTACCAAATAATTGAAAAAAGTCCATGTTAGTGATAAACCTAAAAAGAGAATTTTAACCAAATAAAAAAAGGAAAAAAGATGTCTTGTTTATTTTGTAAATGGTTTGAGAAAAATATGCAAAAATTTTTTAAGCTTCCACGTCATCTGATATTCGCACATATTTTTTGCAAATTCATTTTTGGAATAGGCTTGGGAATGATTTTGGGACATTATTTTAGCTGTTGCGACCTGACAACCGGTTGGATATTAATTATTCTTTCAATAGCTGGTGCAATTCCAAGTACATACAAAATGTTAAAAAAATGAGGAAACAACTATGAGCATAAATTATTTTGTAAAAAAACTTATTGAAATAAGAAAAAAAGCTTACTCTCTTCCATATAGAATAATCTTATCATTTTTTGGCCTTGTTTTATTTGGAATTCTATTTCCATGGTTTTTGATTGTGATAAGCAATGCTTTTATTTACAAAACCCTAGCAAACATACAAAACACAGCATATTTAATTAAAGATATATTTTTGCTCACCGTCGATACACTAGAAGTAATTTTCGTAATAATAACAATACCTGTTGGGCTGTTTTTAATTGGTTGGTCAATACTATTACAGTTTAGAATAGGTAAAGGTTCTCCTGCACACATAGCACCTACACAAAAATTAGTTACCTCTGGCCCATATGGAATGTGTAGAAATCCAATGCAACTTGGTGGAATGCTATACTATTTAGGCTTAGGAACTTGGTTTTCATCATTTGGTGTTGGCCTAATGGCATCTTTTATTATGTATATTCTTGGTAGAATGTACCACAAAACAATAGAAGAAAAAGAGCTAGAAAAACACTTTGGCGCAGAATACAAAAAATACAAAAAAGAAGTGCCGTTTCTTTTTCCTAATTTATGGAAATATTTTTCTAACAAAAAAGGAAAAAAGTGAAAAGAATTGTAAATATTCTCTCGTTCGCCGCTGTATTTTTTATAGGCGGCCTATTGCTAAAACCATACCTTTTGCCCAGAATATCTGTACCTTCCACACTTGACCTCAAGGGCCAAACAATTGAGATAGAAGACACATACACAAAGCCACAGATTATGTTCCATGGCTCACCAAACAAGGACATTAAAGTATTTGGCGCAGATGAAACCATGAAAAAAAGTACAAAGTTTCCAGAGTCACCATCGGTTTTTGCGACTCCACACATCGGCTATGCAGCTTGCTATTTGTTTGACTGGGGAAATCTGTGGTACCACCAAGTTAGCTTTGATATGGGACCATGGATTGTAGCTTGTAACGACAAAGAAACTTTTATGAAAAATGACAAAGGTGGAACAATTTATGTTCTTCCAAGCAAAAGTTTTTACACTAACTTTAATGGTTGGATAGCATCAGAATGGGCAAGTAAAGAAGAAATGAAACCAATTCATAAAATGGATTTTGATTCTTCACTTAAGACCATGCTAAGTTTTGGGGTACAAGTATTTTTTGTTGATGAAGAAACAACTGAAGCAATCAAAAAATCAACCGACAACGGTAGAGAAATATTGATGAAACTTGAAAAGGCTGGGGAATCTGAAAACACAAAACTTGGAATTAACCCAATGCCTCTATTTGACTACAAGGCAGAGGCT
Source organism: bacterium (assembly GCA_018647505.1). Taxonomy (GTDB): domain Bacteria; phylum Babelota; class Babeliae; order Babelales; family JABGSX01; genus JABGSX01. The sequence continues at coordinate 13,155 of JABGSX010000037.1, forward strand.
TTAAAGACTCAATATTAATATAGCAGAGACACAAACTATAGTTGCGCAGTTCTGAATGCTGCGCAACTTATTCAACATAAACTAACTTTACCTCAATTTTATCTATAAAAAAATATTGCCATACACATATTAGATAGGTTATAAATTAAGCACAACACATGTTCAATATAAAAAAAAAGGAATTGGCATGAAAGTATTTATAGCTCTTCTTACTATCGCCGCCCTTTTTACAAATTTCATCAAATCTAAAGATCCAAATAATGAGATGTATGCAACAAAAGGTAAAAAAATTGCCATAGTCCATTACCGTGTGGGTAAAACAGATGGGGTATCTTTAGAAATTGAAAAACGAAAAAAAATTTTGGAATCTCTTGGCAATAGTGTCTGCCTGATTTCTGGACCGCTGCAAGATGGAGCCGATTTTGTAATTTCCGAGCTAGAATTTGAACATCCTGAAGTTGTTCAAGTCAAAGAAAATAGTTTTAAATACTTTAATAGAAACGATCTGACAACAAAAGAGTTAGCTGAAAAAATTGTGGATATATCAGACATAATTGAAGAAAAATTTTTAAGATACCACGACAAAGAAAAGTTTGACCTAATTTTAATTCATAACATATTCTCTCTTGGAATTCATTTGCCTGCAGCACTTGCATTTGGACGAATTGCAGAACAAACAACAATCCCAATAATAGCAACTCACCATGACTACTACTGGGAGAGAAAAGAATATGCTACACCAACAAGCGATCTGATCCATAATTTTTTAGAATATTATGTTCCACTATACAATAAAAACATAATTCACGTGTGCATAAACTCCTTGGCAGAAGTAGAGCTAAAAAGACAACGTGGAATTGTTGCGACCGTTTTTCCAGACGTATTTGATTTTAGCCAAAAGCTTTGGGTTCAAGACGCTTACAACTCTGACCTTATTGAAAAAGTTGGAATTAAGCATAATGACATCTTCGTTTTACAGGCAACACGAATTGTAGAACGGAAAGGAATAGAGTTGGCCATTCAATTTGTAAAAGAACTAGAAAAACAAAAAGACAGCCTTATTGGTAAAACTTTATACAACGGAAAACTAATTACAAAAGATAGTGATATTGTTCTTGTTCTCCCAGGGTTCACAGAAAAGTTTGCACAACTTTATTTAGAAAGATTAAAAAAAGAAATTAAACGTGCAGGAATTAAGGCCATATTTATTGACAATATTGTTGAGGCACAGAGGAAAACATCCGACACTGAAGAAAAAATTTACTCACTTTGGGACACTTATGTATTTGCAGATTTAATTACATATCCAAGTTTATTTGAAGGATGGGGAAATCAATTTATTGAAGCTGTCTTTGCAAAAAAACCAATAGTTGTATTTGAGTACCCTGTTTTCAAAGCCGACATTAAACAGGAAGGCTATCATGTAATCTCTCTTGGGGATAAAATTGATGGTAAAAATAATTTGGGATCACCATTTATAAAACATGAAAAAATTGAAAAAATTGCAGAAAAAGCTATAAGGTTTCTCACATCGCCAAACACAAACGACCTTTTGGAAGAAAACTTTAGCATTGGAGGAATTTTACACGGGAAAACAACTTTGCAAATATTTTTAAAACAACAATTAAATAAATTCTTCCACCGAAAAAAATACAAAAAATATTTAGAAAATTTTGGAATGTAATAAAAAACCCCGACCAATATTGGTCGGGGTTAAATTTTAGTAAATTTCTTTTACGCTGCAGTAGCACCACTCTCAAGAACCCTGTCAAGAAGATCTCTAGCTTTTGTAAGGGCTCTGTTTGCATTAAATTCTGATTTTCCTACCACCGGAGCCTCACATTCTTCTCCCTCTTCACCTTCTTCTCCATCACGGCTCCTGGGAAGAAGCATAATATCTATAACCGATTCTTTTGTTGGATGATGATCCATAATTTTTTCTTTATCTCCAATAATCTTGCCATTTAAGACAAAAACCTGGCGGTCTTCAGGCAAACTATCGTCATCATGTATACAATCAATTGTATGTTTTAAACCATACGGTGTTCTGTCTTTGTTTACATATAAATCAAAAATTTTCTTGGTTTCTGGGTGCCTAAATTTGACCCTGAGTGGAAATACATCTTGCACAATAAAAAGAACGGTAACTAAAATAGAAAGGAATATAGATTTTTTCATTTTCATTCTCCTTTTTTATTCCTAACAACTATCCCCCTACTAGTTTTTAGTATAAGAAAGTTAACCTAAAAATCGCAATAATTTGGGCAAAAAATATTATTTATTTTACAAGACATACATAGGACACCGACATTACAACAAAAGCACCTTAATAACAGTATAAACTGTTGTTTTCTACCATCCTTTTTTGCTATATTGAAAATTAATTAGAAAGAGAGTTACATGTATGCTTTTAATAAGGAGAATGAAAATGAAAAAACACATACTTTTAATGCTAATTGCTGGTCTAGCAAGTTTAAATACACATCCATATCATAAAGAACTGTATGAATCGGAGCCCGAAGCCAAGGCAGCAGGATGCGTTTATGCGGCAGTTGAATATGGAACTGATCTTGCTCACCTTTCAGTCCACACAAGATTATATGGAGTAAAGCTAACAAGAGCAGAACTGGAACATCTTATAAGCATGCAAAGAGATATAGGGACACTAGGAGGAGAAGGTAGAGCTCTAGTATTAAGAGTTCTTCGAGACAGAGCAGTAAAAGTTTTACAAGCAAGAAAATCAGATTTATTCGGAGCACTCACTGCGTGGGTGATGCGAGACAGAAATCCGTGGGACGCATTAGAAAAATTCGACAATAAAGTTGTTATTCCGACACTCAGGGCAAACCTTCCACGCTATGCAGAAATACTCAGAAGGCCTACATATATGCCAAGGCCTATACTAGAAACTCCTGAAATTTTGTCCAGGTTGCTATTTCCAGAAAATGACATTACGTTTTTCAACGAAGAACTGGCGGAGGCAACTCTTAAACTGGAAGACAAATCTTTGCAACCTCACATTAAATCCCTTTATGAAACAAAACTACATTATGGTCCTTTATCCCTTATGAGCCCTGGGGAACATCAACACCTAGAAACAGTTGATGAAGAGGGCGTGCCCGCAGCACCACCAGCACCACCCGCAGCACCAGTCCTTGACGAAGAACACATACTTGGATTACGCTTTGACTTGTCAGGAATAGAAGGCAAAAAGTAAAAAACTAAAAAGCAGCTACTTTAAATTGTAGAAGGGATCACGATGATCCCTTCTTTTTTAACATACAACTTCATTTGAAGAAATTGCTTCATTATATTTTTTGCCCAAAAACAAGGCAATAAACAACCATCCAAAAAGTAAGCCGAAAGAAAGATATATCGCCATTGCAAAATAGGCACTCACACCAATAAATTCTCTAAATGCATTAAGTCCGGACGAAGAAGCCTTTGCTCCTCGCGAGCCAAACGTTTCTATCCAAGCCTGTGACTTGTATTTTACATCTTTAGTTGTAGGAACATAAAGTTGTTTTAGAGTTGGACCATTAAGAGCATAATTTATTGACTTTGCCACAACCATGAGCCAAAAAAGAACATCAACATGTGCAGAATATTTGAATGCAAAAACAGTTAAAAAAAGTAAAAAAGGAACAAGAACAAGAGCAAAACGAATTCCTAACCACCGTTGAATATTATTGATTCCAAAAAACAAGCATAAAAATGTAACAAGATTAACCGTTGAACCCCAGTTACTCAAATAAATACTACGAGAAACATCGCTTGTAAAAATATTCATAACTGCTACTTGAAAATTAAACTCAATAAAAGTAGAAATAATCTCAAAAAAAGCTAAAACTGCAAAAATACCAAGCAAATATTTGTGATCCAAAAGAAGCTTAAGTCCATTAAAAAAACCAGGACTTTTTTTTCTTTTTTGCTTTTTCTTTACTTCCTCAAAACCTTCTAACAAATAAGCCGGTGTAACTTTCATAAAAATAAAAATCAACAACATCATGGAAAGAACAAGAAGACTACAAAACGCTATCAAAGGAGCATTATTTGTACCTAGGATAAGCGGTATTCGAGACAAAAATCTTGGGCCTAAAATTCCGCCAATTTGACCAATAAGTACAACAAGTGGAAAGCCATATTTTGCTGATTTTGGATCAGAAATATCGGTCATAAAAGCCCAAAACAGAGCAACCATTAAAGAACCAAAACTCTCTACAAAAACATACCACAGCCAACCAGAAATTCTCCAAGGGCTTGCAACCGTATTTGAAAGACCAAATTCAGGCAGCGCAAAAAAAATTCCCCACACAACCATGAAAAACGCAAATACAAACCCCATAAGATAAAACATGCGGTCTCTTGCAAACCGCTCAATTAATTTTCCATATATAGCAACAAGGGGAAGCAAAAATAAAACAGAGACTATCTTAACACGAGCAAGCCAAGATCCAGAACCAACAATCGAACCAAAAATGGCCTCCTTTAAAGGTTTTAATGTCCAATAAGTGCCAATAATAAAAGCAAAAACAATTCCCAAAAGAATATACTTTTTAAGTTCATCTTTTGTAAACGGGCCAAACCATTTTTGCAACAAAGAGCGAAGCAAATTCCTTGATCCACTCAACAAATCCATACATTTCCTCCCTTATAAGGATTTTATAAGCACAACGTTTTAAGTTTATATAAACTGCAGCAAAAAACAAAAAAATGTAACACTCGCCTTCTATTTCATATGCTGATATAATCGAAAAATAAAAATCAAAAAATTAGGAAAATTTATGATTATACATTTGAAAAAGCATTTTGTTATTTACGCTTTTTTAATAATCGCAATACCAACGGCCCTTTATTTAGGTAGAAGAAAAGTTGTTAAAAAGGATGCTTCTGAGGTTTTTAACAAGTGGATAAGCAATCAAAATGTTTTTGGCGATATAAATCTTGAATTGATGTCTAAGTATCGGACAAAAAAAAACATAGCTAACCTTTCTAAAATAGATCCCATAGAGCATGACAAAGCCCTGATTCAGCATCTGTCTCAACCAAGCATATATAGTCAGTTGGAAACCGATATGACTGGTTTTATACAAGCCTTAATGAACAGTAGTTTTGCCGAAGAAAAAACAAACGAAAAAGAAAAGGCCGTACACTTTAAGCAGGTCACAAAAAAATATAACGGACTTTTTTATACACTTTTTGACACTGAAGATACAAAGCTACAAAAACAGTTTCTGTTTTCCTTAGCAAACCACTTCTTTGAATTCTGTTTCTATCCTAAGACCTACCCTATTTTTAAAAGTCTTTTGGAAAACGATAAGTACCACCCTATAGCCAGAATGCTTTACACAATAATGAGAACCGATTTGGCAAAAAAAGGATGGCACGCATGGAGTAAAGAATGCCTTAAAGATTTAAAACGCGAATCATCCAACAACAAAGAAATTGTTTATATAGCAGGTGGAAGTGACGTTTATCAACTTCTTATAAACGACATATACAACATCCGCATCATAGACCCACAACTACCATCTCAACGCACTTATTACTGCAAAGACTGGGAGTTTTTAATAGACGGCCAAAATGGCGACACAATATCTGTCCCTATAAAAAGTGAAAATAAAACCTTAATTTTAAAACGAACCAGCCAAGAAATAAAAGACTCTCATTTCACTGCTGCATTGACTGGAAAAGGAAAGGTTCAGATTCCAGAAAGCAACACAGAGTGGACAATCTATGACACACAAAATCCAAACAAAACTCTTGGAAAAATAACATTTGAGCGGCGCTTTGTTAGCCAAAAAGACTTTGTATTCGATCCACAAAAAGCTCTACTAATTTCATTTAATGAACTTTTTTACATAGCAACGCCATATAGAAAAGACAGCTGGGGAATAAATCCAAAATGGTTTGACCAAAACTTGGTACTGTACGTAAAACAACTACGTGGTCCAATTTACAAAAAAACAACTTGTAATCTTAAATATGCCATTGAAAGCAGAGCTTTTAGATTTGTTAATTTAGGGTCTAACGTTTATTAAGTTACAGCATTGTTTTTTAACATTCGCACCCATTCGACTCGGTTTTTAACCTCGCTCAGGGCGAACTGGGCTACGGCGCTTTATACAAAACAAATTCAATATCAAGCTTGCTTGCCGTTCGTACAGAGTAAGCGAGTTTTTAAGGCCTAGATTTGAACCAGTTTGATATCATTATTTTTTATGCTACGGCGTCACCGGTTTTCAATGCCTTGTTATAAGACTTACCCAGGAACAATGCAACAATTGTCCATAATCCCAAAATTCCAAACGACATATAAAAAATTATAAGCAAATAAATATTGCTACTTATGGAATCTTTAAAAACATTCAACATCGATGGCAACGTTTTTCCACCTCGTGACCCAAATGTTTCAATCCAGGGTTGGGCCTTATACTTTACAGTATAACTTGTTGGGACATAAAGCTGTTTTGTAGTAGGACCGTTGAGGGAATAGCCTATGGCCTTTCCACCAATTACCAACCAAAATAAAACGTCTAAACAATGATAAGTTCTAAATATAAATACGAAAGCACCAAGTACAACAGGTGTAACCGTTAAAGCAAACCTAACCCCAAGCCAACGCTGTAAATTATTTATACCAAAAAACAAGCACAAAAACGTAACGGTGTTAACAGCCGAGCTCCAATTACTTAAGTAAACATTGCGAGCAACATCTGTTGTAAAAGTGGCAATAACTTCAGATTTGAAATTAAAACTTATAAATTCAACAATAACCTCAAATGATGTAACAACAAAAAGTATCCCTAGTAGATATTTATTCTTTAACAAAAGAGAAAGACCATCTAAAAATTTTGGTTTTTCCTTCTTCTTAGTTTCTATAGAACCCTTAAACCCAACTAATTGATCTTTTGGTGTTATTTTCAAAAATAAAAAAACAAATAAAGCCACAAAAACTGTAAAAATACTACACAATCCAACCAACGGTGCATTTGTGGTACCAAGAATAACAGGAATTTGCGCCAAATATTTTGGCATTATTATTCCACCCAGTTGGCCTATAATAACAACAAGAGGGAAACCATACTTTGCCGATTTTGGATCAGAAATATCAGTTGTAAAAGCCCAAAAAAGAGCAACAACTAACGATCCAAAACTTTCTACAAACACATACCACAACCACCCAGAAATTCGCCATGGACTAGCAACAGTGTTAGAAAGCCCAAGATCAGGCAAAGAAAAAAATATTGACCAGCAAATTAACATTACAAAATAAAAAGCAGAAATAACGTAAAACATTTTGTGGCGCTCAAACTTCTCCACAGCCCTTACATATAAAGTAACGACAGGAAACAACAAGGTCATCGAAACCATCTTTGCTATAGCCAAATATTTTCCACCGCCGACTATGGTACCAAAAATAGCCTCTTTAAGCGGTCTCAAAGCCCAATATGTTCCAATTATAAAAGCAAAAATCAGACCTAGTGAAAAATATTTTTTAAACTCAGGCCACGTAAATGGTCCGAACCATTTTTTGAACACATTAGATGCAAAACTTACCATCAACTTCTCCGATTATAATAAAAACTCTGTCAACTAAGGACTGTCAGTAAAAATCCCGTCCACCTCCAAATATTCTAAAGCCTCAACGTCTTCTGGATCATTTACAGTATACACCAGCACAAACTTATTGTTCTCATGTGCTACATTAACAATATCTTCTGTCACGTTTTTTTTATCTATTATCAGATATTTAAATGGAAGCTTTTTTATCATAGGAACTAAAATATTTTCTACAATCGCACCAGTCGGAACAACTGGTAAAAAAGAATTGAAATGTAAAATTTCAAAACGATCAAGCGAGGAAACAACAAAATAGTCATAAGACCACCCTTTTGTCTCGACATAGTGGATTATTGTTTGAGCAACAAGATTGGCAGTATGCTTTCCTTTTAACTCAATATTAACCTTGCACCGTCTATCTATAAAATCTAAAGCCTCTATTAACGTTGGTATCTTTTGCCCTTTGTCAGCATCTAACATTTTTATTTGGTCAAGGGTCAGATTAGAAACATAACCAGAACCATTTGTTGTACGATCAACAGTATAATCATGAATAACAACTAGCTGGCCAGATGCACATTGGTGTACGTCAAGCTCTATCATATCCACACCCTTTCTAATTGCATGCTCAAAAGAAATAAGAGTGTTTTCTGGCTCAACAGCAGCGGCACCTCTATGCCCTATTAAAATCATTGGATTTCCTTGCATATACAAACAAGATAAAAAAACAGCCCAAAAAAGAAAAGAATACGTTATACCCCTTTTCATTTCTACTCCCCCCTATAATTTCAAAGTCCCTTTTTTTTAGTTATAAGACTTTTTTGAGCACAAAATCAAGGGTATACACAAAAAAGAAAGAGACCCAAAAATGGAATCTCTTTCAAATTATACCTTAAGAAATAAATCAATTATTCTTATCTTTTAGTCTCTTCGTCGTCCTCTTTCATTTCCTCTACACCATCTTCAAGATCGTCGGCCTCTCCCTTAAGCTCTTCTGCCCGTTCTTCAAGCTCACGTGCTAAACCTTCTTTAGCCTTAATAAGTTCCTCAGCTACATTCTCGTACTCATCCTCACGACTTTCTAAAGCTGTTTCCATTCTTTTGATAAAATCCTCAACAGACTCTCCAGAATTCTGCTTGATTATTCTCTTTGCTGTCTTTTTAGCTTGTTTTACAGTAGACCCGAAAGCCAACTTCGCATCCGCAACTCTTCCAGCAGGACCCTTACGGGTTCTTCCACCAAAGCGTTGCATAAAAGATGCCACATTTTTACTATGAGCATCTTGAGCCGCCCCTCTAGATCCAGCCGTTAAAACTGAACTGATACCGACAACCAATACACCCAGAGCAATCATTTTATTAAATTTCATTACTCTCTCCTATTTATAAAAATGGGCTAAATGTAGTACAATAACTCATTTAGCCCATATATTAGTACTTTATACCCAAACTCCTACTTCCTCTGGGCTTCTTGGAACAAAACTATCTTATCTTCTTACTTCTTCCTCTTCTTCTTCTTCACCCTCTTGCTCTTCGTCGTCCTCATTCATATCTTCTACAAGGTCTCCAAGATCATCGGCCTCTTCCTTAAGCTCTTCTGCCCTTTCTTCAAGCTCATGTGCCAATTTATCTTTCGCTTTGGCAAGTTCTTCTGCTACGTCTTCATAATCATCTTCACGACCTTCTAAAGCTGCTTCCATCCTTTTGATAAAAGCCTCAACAGACTCTCCTGGCTTCTGCTTGATTATTATCTTTGCTGTTTTTTTAGCATGTTCTACAGCGGGCCCAAATTTGGCCTTAGCCGCTTCAAAAGCATCAACCGCTGCGCCTGTCGCAACCTTTGCTGTCCTTCCAACTCTTAGTCTGGCATGTTCAGGAAGCGTTCTGTGAAGATGTTTATAATACTCTGTTGAGCCTAACTTCAAATGCCTAGGCAAAGCCCCAACTTTTTTAGCTACTTTTTTTGCTTTTTTTGCAACATCGCCACTATTAAACCTTTCCGCCAAGGCCGAAACTGTTCCATCAGGGACCTCTTTCATAGCACCTCTAACAGCTGCTTCTCCAGGCCCTGCTATTAAAGCTGAACTCATACCAGCAACCAATACACTTAGAGCAATCATTTTATTAAATTTCATGATACTCTCCTTTATAAAAAAGGGTTAAACATAAACCACTACTACACTTAAACAGGTGACAATCACCCATTTACAAATTTTTTTACTCAACAGGCTGTTCTACTTTTCTAAGCGCCTCTTGGAAAAGTTCATAATTTCTTTTTGCCTTTTGAGCTTCTTTTTCTAGTCTAGAAGCATACTCATTAGCTGATTCATCCTTTTTCTGCTCAGCCTTCTCTTCTGGAGTCTCTTGTTTAATTTCTTGACCACCAATCATAGATCCAACCTGTTGCCCAAGACTTGCGCGAGACTCAGTTGCTTTTTCTTCAAGCTCAGCTTTTTTATCTTCAACGGCAGTCTGTGCACCTTCGATTCTTCCTTCAACATCTTCACGTGCTCCAGCAACTCTACCTTCTAATTCAGCCTTTTTATCTTCAGCAGCGGCTCTAACTTCACCGGCTCTACCTTCAAGCTCAGCTTTTTTATCTTCAACGGCAGTCTGTGCACCTTCGATTCTTCCTTCAACATCTTCACGTGCTCCAGCAACTCTACCTTCAAGCTCAGCCTTTTTATCTTCAGCTGCGGCCTGAGCATCTCCAATTCTTCCTTCAACATCTTCACGTGCTCCAGCTACTCTACCTTCAAGCTCAGCCTTTTTATCTTCGGCTGCGGCTCGAGCATCTCCAATTCTTCCTTCAACATCTTCACGTGCTCCAGCTACTCTACCTTCAAGCTCAGCTTTTTTGTCTTCAGCCGCGGCCTGAGCATCTCCGATTCTTCCTTCAACATCTTCAC
>JABGSX010000038.1 GCA_018647505.1 bacterium
ACTATTTTGTAGTACTGTGAGCTTTGTACAAAACTTTGACTTTGACTATAAACTTTTGCCGGGTTTGTTTCTTTTGTTCCTGCCTTATTAAACGAAATATTGTAATTGTTAATTAACCTGTTTCTGAATGAGTTTATTAGAATTAATTGTATTCTAAGATATTCAGATAGATTTCTTTTTTTTGTGAATTCTTGTGTATAGTATGAAACTTCGTAGTTTGGTATGTTGTTAAACATAAACTGTTCTACAGAGTGTATCTGTCCTGATATTGTTTCCTCTGTTTTGAATGATTGAGCTATAAGGTTTTTGCTCCAGTTTTGCCAAAAGTTAGATTTAATAATGTCGTCGGCTGTTATATTTGTTTTTTGTGTATTTTCAGATTTTGCAAGCGTTTGTATGTACGAGTAAAACTGCTTAATATATTGTAATATGGTTTCTGGGGGCAAGTGTTTATCTGAGTCTATATTAGTATTATCTGGACTTAGTAGGCCGCTTGGCCCAAATGTTTTTTCTATTTCGTCTTCGTTTAGCCCAGCCCCTGTGGCGTTAGGATCTGTGATGATGTTTGTGGAGGATATTGTTGACCCTATATAATTGAATAACAAGTAGGCTGCGTGCATGTCCCCCTTTTTGCTACCATCTAAAAGGGAGCTGACATCTACCTTTTTATTTGCATCATTGTTACCTTGTCCCGATGCAGTCGGTGGTGCAATTTGGGTTGGCGGAGTTGGAGTGGTTGGAGGTGCTATGGCTCCTGGTTGAGAAGGGGCCGCAATGGTGGGCGCTGACAGATTTATTCCGGCAGGGACTATGCTTCCGGCTATTGTGAAGCAATTCCAAGAGGCCGTTATAACTAATAAAACCAAACGTATGACCAATTCTTTTTTTTCTTTCATTACCCTGTCCATTTTTACCTTTTTAGATTGTATTTTTGTATTGTTCTATTTCTCCACGCTCTGTTTTTTGGTAGTCGCTAATAGTCTTTTTTGTAAACGTTAAAGCTTCTGGCTTTGTGAGTTTAAATTCTGCAGCACATCCAGGAGCCATAAACCCTATGTCGTGATACATTGTTGGTTGCAGCGTTGGTATTGTTATTGTCTTTGAAATAAGGGAAGAGCCGGCACCATTTTTTGTTAATGAAAACCTTAAAGATGTTTCCCCAGGTATTATTTGAAGGATGTATGATTGCGGGTGTATGTCTAGTGCTTGTACGTCTGGACTGCTAAATTTATAGTAATAATCTTTTGAGGTATCAAGCTTGCCAAGTTCTTCCAGTGGTGAGTGAATACGTTCTTGGCCAGATATAATTTCTATTTTTTGTTGGGCAAATTGTAAGGTAATTTCTCTTGTGTTTGGGTCTTTTGGGTCGGACTGAGTACCATAAAGGCCTAGGATTCTGAATTGATCAAACCTTTCTGGATTTCCTGGAATAAATCTGGCTTTGTTGAACATAATGCCGGCAAAGAATGGGTACGAAACATCTATTAAGTTAATTCCTGCCTCAATGATATATTGTCCGTTTGTTGGAATATAATCAGAAACAAAAATACCATTGTATGTTCCGGTGTTTGTATAGGTTTCTATTGTGTTTTGAAAAAAACTATTTGTTTCTGAACAATATTCCCAGTCTCCGTGTTGATGCCAGTTAAACCATTTATAGTCGTTATTTGGTGTTTCCATTATAGCGGCGGAAAAAATCTCATCATCTGCGGTTGCGGCGTATATAGATCCTTCAACTAGATATAATTTTTTTGATGGAGAGTTGTTTACAGATCTATGAAGATACGTACTTTCTTCGTTATGTCTTTCTGACATTATACCGTATTTTTTAGACAAGATGTTTCGTTCTTCTGTTAGCTGATTTCCGATGTTTTTTCTAAGTGTTTTTGTGCGTGCGTAGACTGCTTTAAGAAAGGTCGTTTCGGCATGCATCATTTGTGTTTGTTTTGCAGCTTCTTTAGCAGCTTCTTTCTGGTCGGCTGCACTTATCCACATGTTTGAATAGTTAGATGCTGCACATAGAGCCGCCATTGCTATCATTTCCAAAAATTGGGTTTTTACTTTCTTTTTTGATCCTAAAATTTGTGAATTTTCTTTTATTGTTGTTCTTATGTCTGGATTTTGGAAAAAGTCCATACAGGATGGAAGTTTTTTAATTTTTTGATTAACAAAGAAAGCAAGTGTTGTTTCATACTTTGTAAAAACCTTTTCGTTCAATATCTCAACGTAGTCAACAAACATTTGAGATGTCTGCGAAAGCGTATTTTTGTTGTACTTGTCTTTTTTGTCGTAAAACAAGTCGCAGATTCTTTTCCATGCGACTTCTATGTAATGTTTAACCCTAAGGATTGTTCCTTTTGTAAGGGAATGAGTTCCATTGCTTTTTTTTGCTTCTGATTGAATGTGTTCTTTTTCCACTCTGAGTAAGTACAGTTGGAATGATGTGGCAAGTGGGACGTCAGCACCTTTTTTTTGAAGTGACGTTACCGACTTTTTTGCTTTTTCGAATTTGACATTAACCTTTTCTAATACTGACGATAACATTTCATGCTTATCAAAGCTTGAGAGCTGCATAATGTTTTGAATTAGATTTTTTATTTTGTAAAAGTCTTTTGAGTCGATGTGAACGTTAAATGGGTCAAATATAGCGTTTGTCAGGTTTTCTGCTGTTTGGCTTGTTGTCATTGGCTGTTTTGTTGTTGTGCTTGTTCCTAAGATGATGGACATGATAAATAGTATTTTTATTTTGTTGTACATTTGTAATCTCCTTTTTTATGGTGTTGTTCCTAGTTGCATTCCTATACCAGTCAACGGTAGTGGTGCTATTCCAATGGCGCCAGGAGTTTCTGTTGGCGCCATTGGCATTATTGGTTGTGTTGTGGGTGGCAGGCTCTGTGTGCTGGTTGTTGGTGCCTGGGGGAGGGGCGTCATTTGTCCTGGTGTTGCAATTGGAGCACTTGGTAGTCCACCCGGAGCTTCCCCTGGTGTGCTAGGAGTTTCGGAGGCTGGCCCCATTCCAGGAAGGGGTGTTTTAGAAGGTATTTGGCTATTTTTGCTTGGTGGCCCTTTTGGCTGTTCTGGTGCTTTGCCCAAAGTTTTTGTTTTCTCTATTATGCCATATACAACGTTCAAATAAGTTTTTGCCGATTCAAGTAAATCATTAATTTGTTTATCTGTTATATTTGTTTCGTTCGTTGTTAAAAATTGATTGGTTAGAACTAGACTTCCAACCTTTTTATTGTATTCGTATGCGGCGTTTGCAAAAATATATTCCAACACAGGATCAAGAATTCCTGCCCCGGTTATTTCCATAAAGTTTCCCAGGCAAGATTTTAGCATTGATATTGTGTTGGCGTAGCCTTTCATCCATTCTGGTTCTCCAACAAGCTCTTGCTGTCTGGTTTGTTTTTTAGTGATAATATTCATGTACAAATGTTGAGCTTTTTTCTCATCTTTAGTTATGTTGCCATTTGCGTCTGTGAAATATGCTTTTGGAAGCGGGCTGACCGGTATGCCACCGGTATTTGTGAGTTTCTCTTGTGTTATTGCATTATTTACAACAACGGTTGGCCATCCAATTGTTTTTGTTGTTATAGCGTCCATTGTTTTGGCTATTTGTGGTATAACCTTTACGCCTCTTAGTGTGTCATTTGAAAAGAAAAAAAAGTTTGGGTTATTATCTTCAAATGTTGTTCCTTCGAATTTTTCTTTTAAAAGTTCTGCTATAGCGTAAAACGTGTCTATTCCTAAGTATGGATCATCATTTGTTCCAGGAATGTCTAAAAGTCCAGTATAATTTTTTTGGAAGTTAAGGTATTCGCCAATAGAGTCCATATAGGCTGCTTTCATTTTTTTAAATCCGATGTCTCCCGTTTGGCCTGCTTTTCTTGTAAACATCCCTTCTTCTTGTTCCATCACAAGAAGATCCAGAGACGCAGAGGTGTCGTGTTGCATTAGCGCTCTTCCAACAGAAGAGGCGTTATTTTTGCTTACGCCTTTAAAAAGATGTTGGCTGACTCCGCTGCATTGTGACTCTATAACGTTTGTCATGTGATTTATTATTAAAGTTTTTTCGTTTATTGCGTGTGTTTTTTCGTAGCCCAATACTGTTGGCATATCTACTTTTACAAGGCCCTCTGTTTCGCCACCACCGGTTTCGGTTGTACCTTTGTGGCTTAGGTTAAAATTGATGTAGATGTTTCTTAAGTATTCGTATATTTCATGTAAAGTAGCAAAATGTATTTTGTAGAAATAGACCAAAAAGTCTTCAGCCTTTTCAACAACGGTTGTTCCGTTGTCATCGGTTAGATTTGCCATAAGGCCGTTAAAGGATGTTAGAAGGTCTTTGTATTTGTCTCCGCTAAAGATTGCCGTTAGATCTGCAGGGGAGAAGTTGTTTTTTGTTCTTAAAAAACCAATGAATGTTTTCTTGCTTAAAACTTGGCCGGCAGATGTTGAGCTATACTTGTTATATTGATTTAGTAGACGACTTTTTCCTGCAATTGCAATGGCAGGGTTTTCTCCAGAGGCGCTAATAAGGTGCGAAAGAGCCAGGGAGGACCAAACTAAAGCGTGTGTTGCTAGTTGCTCTGGTGTTGAAGTTGTTTCGTTTTGTTGTGTTTGTCCTTTGAAATTAAAACCTTTATAGAAGACGGAGTCCCCATCCATGATTTGTTGATTGTCTCCAGGTTGCGGTTTATCATTATTTTTTTGCAATTGTTCTACCATGAAGTCTTTTAGTGTTGTTGCATTTGTTTTAAATGTTATTCCCATAATTGGCGCAATAGAATTTATAGGAGTGCTTAAGTCGACAAACCACCTCATTTTGTCTAAAAAAATCATTCCTACCGGAAGAGGTTGCCCTGTTTGGCTTTGAGTGGTTTTATTAATTTTGGCGTCGGGTGAAAATTGCATTAATGTAGACGCTTGGGTTGTATTATTCGCTTGTGCTGCTTTGGGTTGCAACTTGTTTGTGGTATTTTGTGCTTTTGGGTCAGCAGAAAAGGCTTGTGTGTAATGTGATAGTTGCAAAAAGATATAGACTAAAGTCAGCGCAATGCTTATGAAAAAACGGCTCTTCATTATATGAGCTCCCCTTTATTTTTTTACTGGAAAAATATTATTCCTAGAGAAACTAAAGCATACTTTTATATAAAATCAAGTATTCTATTTTCTTTTGGTTGGCAAGTGTTACGTGTAATCGAAGTTCAGCTCTGTTTTTACAAAAATTTACCTTACGCAAAAAAAAAATTATATTAAGTACGTTATAAAAATTGTTATCATTTTGTTTTCGTTTATTGTCGGAGTTTTGGTATGGTTTCTAAAGTTAAAATTTTGATAGGAATTGTGGTTGCGGCCATTGTAGGTTGGGTTGGCTTAAATGGATATTTTTATTTTTTTAGCCTAAATGATCCGGTTGTTGAAGTTAGAGGAATAAAATCAGGGGTGAGTTATTCTGGGATCATTAACTGTACATTAACAGGAGGGCATGATTATAAAATATCCCATATGTCAGTTTGGTTAGATAGTCATCCGTTAATCAACAATTTTAAAATAGGCAAAAAAAACTTTTCCCGATCTTTTGAGATTGATACTGCGGCCGTTTCCCAAGGCCGGCATGGTCAGAGTGAGCATGACCTAAAAGTTGAAGTTGTTGCGGGCACACACAATAAAAACAGTGTGACACTGCATGAAAAGTTTTATGTAGACAATGTTTCTCTTCAGGCTGCGTTTGTAAAGCCTGATAGTGTATACAAGGTTTTTCAAGGTAAGACTTTTCACATACAGCTCCAAGTTAATAAACGCATAAAAGAGGCGAAAATAAATGTTTTCTCTAAAGCATTTGCCTGTTACCAAGAGTCAAAAGATTCTCTTATATATGAGTGCTTTGTGCCGGTTGAGTGTGAGGAAAAGCCAAATGAGTATATGTTTACAATCGATGTTGAGGATTATGTTGGAAATAAATTGACGCTCTCCGGTAAACTGCAGGTTGTGCTTTTTCCATTTAAAAAACAAAGATTAACTGTTTCTGCAGAAAAGGTAAAAGAGGAGCAGGAGATTGGCCGACCGTCAAAAGAACTAAACCTTGCCTTAGAGGAGCTATGGAAAAAGTCGCCAAAAGAAAAGCTGTGGAAAGGAGGGTTCTGTACTCCAATCGATGTTGTTAGAACAACTTGTGATTATGGGTCTGTTCGTACGACTCAACAAAAAGGTCGGTATATGCACAAAGCTTTGGATGTTATTAATACGCCAAAAAGTGTAGTTTGGGCTCCCCAAAATGGGATAGTTGTAATTAAAGATCGTTATGTTGAATCAGGTAATACTGTTGTTATTGACCATGGGTGTGGAGTGTTTTCTGCCTTGTGCCATTTAGATGGTTTTGCAGATATTAAAGAAGGCGAAAAAGTTATTAAGGGAAATCCTGTTGGATACCTTGGAAAAACAGGATATGCCACGGGGTATCACTTGCACTGGGCAATGTTTGTTGATGGGGTTCCAGTTGATCCTATGCAGTGGGTGAAACAGAACTTTTAAAAACGAAAAATGACAAAAAAGGGGAGTGTTATGTATTTTCTTCCGCGGACGAATTGGTTTTATTCATTTGTTGTAAAATTAAGTTTTGTAGGGCGGTTTTTAATCACGTTTTTTGTATTATTGTTTATCTTTTCTGGGTGGTATTTTTTTATATATTGCCCACAAGAGGAAAAGCATGTTCAAAATGTTGTTGCGTGCTTAGCTATGGGTGGGCATGCTGATGCGGGAGAGATTGAAAATGGGCAATATATAGAAGAAAAAGCTAACATAAAAAGAATGAGAAGAGAGTGGGGTGAGCTTTCTTCTAGGCATCGCCATATTGGCAATTTTACTGGTTCTCTAAGTTCAATTATTTCATTAGCGCAGAAATATAATCTTGTTATATCATCGATTTTTCCGTGCCAGGAGGAACGCGAAGCTGATTATATTTCGCAAAGCGCCCGTTGTGTTTTTACAGGTGAAATAAAAAGCATTTTGCAATTTTTAAGGTCTTTAGAAGGGTCTGAAAATTTGACGGTTTGTGAGGATTTTGAGTTGAATCTTTCTTCTGAAAATTACTCTAGTCTACAGCTTGGGCTTAGGTTTTATGCGCTAGCATAGTTACTGTGTAGACGAAAATTCAAACAAAAAAAGTCCCTTCAACTTTAGAAAAAGCTGAAGGGTTAGGGGGGTGAACAATACTACTGAAAGCATTGTTCAGTTAGGGACATTATTATGCTAGTAATGCATTTCGAGGAGACATACTATCAACCTCGTACTATAATGTCAAGTGAGTAGTTTACAGTTGTGATTGTTTTTGAAAGAGATTATGAAATCGGCACCTATTTTGTTTTTGCTCATGCTTTTTTGTGGTGTTTGCGCAAAGATTGAAAAAAAAGTAAAAGTGTACACCAGGCATAAAAAATTTATCACCAAGGGGTTTAATTCTGTTATAAGTTTTAAGACAGAAAACATAGAATGTCCTTTTTGTGCGCAAGAGGCCATGCGTTTATGTCGAGAAGGTCAGAATAATGTTTTTAAAAACGTTCTGTTTTTTAAAAATGGAAAATCTTATGAAGGGGGAGCGGTTCAGTTGGAATATCAAAGTTTTGGTAATAATGCAGACATTGTTTCTATTGTCCAAAAACTTGAGAGTAAAAAATTTGGTGTAAAAGATATTATCGGAATCTGGTGTGGAAACATTGTGCAGGACAAAAGTGGAAGAATCTTTTTTGAATTTTGTTCAAATATAAATCTCCCCGTGCAGGATTTGAAAGAATATTCAGAGGCGTTGCAAAGAAAGTTTAAGTTTTTAAGAAAAAAGGGTGTAGAAAAAATGGTTGTGTTGAAAGGCAAGCTTTTGTTGCAGAAAAATGGAGCGGTTCTTTTTGAACCTATTACAAGCTAGCTGTGGGCTTATTTTTTATTCTTCTTTTTTAAAGTAAAAACAATTTTACTAGATTTAGATTCACATCTGCAATGAGTACAGAACAATGGGAGTCTTTCTGTAAATTTTACCATCCAAGAGCATTGTTCTAAAAGAGTTAACGGTGTTTTTATGGCGGGTATGAATCGAACAGAATCATTTTTCATTTTCGCCTTTCTTTTAAAAATTAACTTTTAAAACTATATATTCATTGTGTTAAAAAATAAACAGTTTGTCAATTTTACACTTTTTCTTCTAGTGAGCCAGCTATGAATCTTTTTATTTTGCTATATTTCGTATTGTTGGTTGAAATCTCTTGTGATGGGATTGCCTCTATAATTTTTCCATTTTCCATGAGGTATATTGTGCAATCTAGTTGTTCTATAAGATGGGTGTCGTGTGTTGATACAATTATATGGTACCCCTCTTTTGCCAATCCTTCTATTGTTTTTGCTACATGAGTTGTTAGCATTGGGTCCAGCGCTGAAGTTGGCTCGTCAAGGCAGACAACCTTCGGCTTAAGGGCAATTGTTCTGGCAATTGCAAGGCGTTGTTTTTGTCCGCCGGAAAGCTCAGATATAAAATGATCTTTATGGTTTTCAAGACCATATTTTTTTAAAAGGGTCTGGGCTATTTCTGTTGCCTTTTGCTGTGTGTAATTGAGTGTTTTTTCTAGCGAAATCGTTATATTTTTCGTTACGTTCATGTTTTTAAAAAGGTTAAAGCTTTGGAAAACTATACCTATTGTGTGCGTTCGGTTTATTTTTTCAAGATCAAGCTTTTTGTTGTCGAGAAACACAGATCCGCAGTCGGCTTTTTCTAAGCTGTTAAGGATTCTCAGAAGGGTTGTTTTTCCTGTTCCAGATGCTCCCATCAAGACGGCAACCTCTCCCCTTTTTAAATCTAGGGATAGCTTATTTAATACTTTTTTTTCCCCATATGTTTTAGATATGTTCTCAATTTTTAACATTTTAGTTTTGTCTTTCGTTCTAAAATTGTCATAACGAGAGATAAGCTTGATGTGATAATCAAGTAGATAATGCCTACCATAAGGTAAACGGATAATGCGTCATATGTTCGACTGATTACAATTGAACCCTCTTTTAGCAGTTCATATACGCCGATTGTTGAGGCTAGACTAGAGTCTTTTATTAAGGTAATAAGTTCGTTTCCAAGTGCTGGTATAACATTTCTTATTGCTTGTGGTAGAACTATATGCAAATTTGTTTGAATGCGTGATAAACCCAAGGTCTGTGCGGCTTCAATCTGTCCTTTATCAACAGATTGAATTCCTGACCTTATTACTTCACTTATGTATGCAATGCTATTTAACCCAATTGCTGTGACAGCAGAAACGAAGGCGGAGGAATTTATTTCAAGTAATGGAAAAAAAACGTAATGAACAAGTCCAATTTGAATGAGCATGGGGGTTCCACGGACAATATTAACGTAGGCAACGATGAAAAACTTTATAATTTTACTTTTTGTTGTTTGAAGGATGCCGACAAATGTTCCGCCTAAGATTCCAATCAAAGAGCCAAAAAAACCAATTTGGATGCTTACGAGAGCCCCTCTTAACAGAGCTGGAAGGTGAGCCTGTAAAAATTCAATATTCACTTTATATCCCATTTATGTTTAAAATCTTTTATTGTGCCATTTTCGAGCATTTCACGTATAGAGTCTTGGATAGCCTTGAACATTTTTTTGTGTTTTTTCGATACGACGATAGCGTATGTTTCTTCTGTTCCTTCAATTGGCGTGATGCTATAATTTTCCACTCCATGTTTGTCAAAAAAAGGCTTAACGGCGCTTTTTGCTGAGACAAATGCGTCGGCTTTTCCAGAATTTAGCGCCAGAAAAGACATAGCCGGATTTGCAAGTCTTAGAAGGCTTATTTCATCATATTTTGACATATAAAGATCAGCGGTATATCCAGAGTTTACAATTACAGTTTTATTTTTTAAGTCATTTACTGAACCAATTCCTTTTTTTTCTTTAGGGCATATGATTAATAGCGGATCGCCTTTAAGGTAGGGTTCGGTAAACAAAACTTTTTTGGCCTTTTCTGGTGTTGGTGTTAGTCCTGCAGCTGCAAAGTGAATTTTACCAATCTGTAGCTCTGGAATGAGAGCTTCGAATGCCATATCTTTTATTATTATTTCTTTTCCAAGTCTTTTTGCGATATCTTTGGCTATGTCTATGTCAAATCCCACAATATTTCCATTTTCTACTGAACAAAATGGAGGATATTCGGCGTTTGTACCAACAATGAATGTTTTTGATGGGGAAATAGTACTTCTGAGCTTTTTGTATTTATACATGAAAAATACAGAAACAATAAAAATAAGGCTTGTTATGAATACAATAATTCCATTTTTCATATTTTTATTTTCCGGGTTTTGAGTTTTTTATTTTCCGGGTTTTGAGTTTTTTATTTTGTTTATGGTTGGCCATTTTTTATTTTATCGGCAATTTTGTTTTCTTGTATATTTTTAACTACCCCCAAAACAGATTTCTCAAGATCTGGCTTTGTAGGTGAAACTATTATTTCGTATTTTTCGTTAACATTAACATGAGGCATTTTTGCAATATCTTCGTTTAGGATTTGTATTGGGTTGTTGTGTGGAACAAGTGCTAGCAAAATTTCCCCTGATTGTAATTTAGGAACAAATTCACCCCAACCAATACCACACAAAACAGTCTTTTTATTCAATTGTTTTCCAAGTTCCATGCAGTACTCAGCAATAAATCCGACAACCATATTTTCTTTGATGTACCCCTGTGGAATGCTTTCGGTGCTGAGTCCTATAACCAGCGAATCACCTATAGTTTTTTGTGGAGAGTCAGAGGTTATGTCTTTTATGATAATGAAAAAAAGACCTGCTGCAAGGATAAAAAAATATATTTTCATCGTTGTTGAAAAGTTTTTGTAAAATAAAAAAAACATGCTAAAACATCTCCTTTATAAATTCGTCTATTTGTTTTGTTGCAACCTGGGGTTTAATCGACTGGTAAAATTGTTCATCATATTCGCGTGTTTGAACCACAATTGGCATTGTGACGGCATGACCTAATAACAAGGCTTGTTTTTTGTTGTCGAGTGATGCAAGTATTCCTTTTAGGACGTAAGAATCGTTAACTCCGGTCAAAACAGACTGAATATCTTTTTCGTCATTTAATTGTGCAATTATTTTTGTGCCTATTTGTGATAATATCTCGGGGTCTATACCGGAAGGACGCTGATCAACGATTAAAAGAGAAACATAATATTTTCTCATCTCGCGGGCTATAATTCCAAAAATTGTCTGACGCGCAGCCTGCGGGTTCAAAAATTTATGAGCTTCTTCAATGGTTATCATCAATTTTCTAGGCTCATCTTCTGTTTTTTGTGATCCAAGAAATTTTTCTGTTTTCTCTATGTATGCGCTATGAATCCTACGAGTAACAATGTTCGCTATTAGCAAGTAACAAAATGACGAGGTATAATTCCCAAATTCAATAACTATAGAAATTCCCTTATTGATATACTCGATCATTTGGTCAATAAAGGAAGAATTGCCGATTTGTTTTTTTTGTTTTGATTTGAAAAACGGGAATCGCTCTATTCTTTTTAATTTTCTGTATAAAGCTGCAATTGATTCGGGGTGTGCGCCAAGCTCTTGGGAGAAATCCTTTAAGTTGTTGCCAGACTCTAATAGTGCCTCTAGCCAATTTTGTTTATATTTTGCAGCTATAAGATATGCTGCTTCAAGCGCCGTTGAGTGTAGATTCAATTCGCTTTGTAAAGAAAGAATGTCTTCTACGTTTATTGATTGATATGGAATTTCAATTTCAAAATCAGGGGATCCACCTCTTCTTCGGGTTGATTCTGGGTCAAGAGAGAAGATAACAACTTTTTCTGGAAATAAAGTCTTTAAGCCCTTTACAAAGGAGAAAGTCTTTCCTTCTTTGCGGGCTTGTAAACCATATTCGCTGTGCATATCAAAAATTACATTCACAGCTTTATCGTTTTTAATAAGGCCGGCCAAAACCAGTCGTGTTAAAAATGTTTTACCTGTTCCCGTTTTCCCAAATATTCCGTTGCTTCTTTCGGTGAGGTGTTCAAGATTTAGACAAACAGGCGTTTTCATGTCAATTGGGCAACCAATATTGAAGTATCTTTTCTCAGGGTCTTTTTCGTCACCAAAAATTAGTGAAACATCTTTTTTGTCGGCTTCATAAACTGAAGAAAAGTGATTAGGGATTGTTTTTACTGGCCGAGGCATGTTGTCTGCTCCAAGCATTAACATTGGCTTTAGAGTAGCACAGGCATACATATCCTTTTGTTTTAACGTGTTTAACAAAAGAGGCTCTTTTTCAGTTGGAGGGAACAATAAGATGTCTGGATTTGATACTTCAATTTTTAAGTCTGTGACGAGTGAAAAAAATTTGTAAGACTTACCATGTATGGATACAAACTTGCCAGTTTTTATTGTTTCTAGATCTGAGTAAGGAGAAACCTTCATCTCAAAACCCTCCGAAAGAGACCCTGAGATGATTTGTCCAATTGGTTTTTTCATATTTTTTATGTGTCCAAAATGACCTTAACAGATTTTCTTGTTATATGTGCTATTCCCCGTGGAATTATTGCTGAAACGCTTTTTCCATTTTCCATCTCAAATGTAAGATACGTGTTTGGTGTCAGCGTGATGATCATTGGAGCGTGACCTTTAGCGATAATAAAATTTCCTTTTGGTGTGTTAATCTCGAGCCATACAATTTTGTGCTCTTTTTTTTCAAGTGGTTTTATAATTGCGAGGTTCATATTAAGCCCTTAATTGTTTGGCTTTTTTTTCTACGTCTTCAATAGTTCCAACAAGATAAAATGCTGCTTCTGGAAGCTTGTCACATTCTCCACGAACGATTTTTTCAAAATCCTCTATTGTTTTTTTAAGAGGAACATAGCAGCCTGGAACTCCGCTTACAAACTCTGCCATAAATAATGGTTGAGTAAGAAACTTTTGTATTTTTTTTGCTCGTTTTACAATAATTTTATCTTCGTCAGAAAGTTCATCCATTCCTAAAATAGCAATAATATCCTGCAACTCTTTGTATTTTTGTAATATTTTCTCAACGTCTCTAGCTACTGAGTAGTGTTTTTTGCCTACAATAAGAGGATCTAAGCCTTTTGAGCTAGATTGCAGAGGGTCTACCGCAGGAAAAATACCAAGCTCAACAAGTTTTCTGGAAAGAACAGTGCTTGCATCAAGGTGCATAAATGTTGTTGCTGGTGCGGGATCAGTTATATCATCAGCCGGTACATATACCGCTTGAACTGATGTAATAGATCCGTTAATTGTGTTTGTGATGCGCTCTTGAAATTCTCCCATTTCGGAAGCCAGGGTTGGTTGGTATCCAACCGCTGACGGAAGCCTTCCAAGAAGTGCAGAAACTTCTGATCCTGCCTGTACTAAGCGGAATATGTTATCTACGAAAAACAAAACATCTTTTTTTTCTTTATCTCTAAAGTACTCTGCCATTGTAAGGCCGCTTAAGGCTACTCGTAGTCTAGCTCCAGGCATTTCTCCCATTTGTCCAAAAACTAAGGCTGTTTTTTCAAGAACCTTAAATTCCTTCATTTCTTGCCATAGCTCGTTTGCTTCTCTAGACCGTTCTCCAACCCCTGTGAAAACAGAAACACCGTCGTGTTCAAGTGCGATATTTCGTATTAGTTCCTGTACCAAGATTGTTTTTCCAACACCAGCGCCGCCAAATAAACCAATTTTTGAACCTTTAAGGTATGGGCACAAAAGATCAATAACTTTAATGCCTGTCTCTTGTAAGTCATTTACAATCTTTTGTTTTATTAGGGGTGGGGCACTTCTATGTATTGGCCAATACCTTTTGGCTTGTAGTGGCTCTTTATTGTCTATTGTTTGTCCTAGAACATTAAACATTCTTCCTAAGACTTCATTTCCAACGGGAACCTCAATAGGGCTTCCTGTGTCCGCAACGTCTAAGCCTCTATAAATTCCTGTTATTGTATCAAGAGCAATACATCTTACAACTCCGTCTCCAAGTTGTTGAACAACTTCTATGCTAATTTTTCGACCGTCTTCGCCTTTTTTTTTATTTGGGACAACAATGTGGAGTTCGTTAAAAATACTAGGGACGCTTTCAACAGGGAATTGTACGTCGATTATTGTACCGCTTACGGTTAACACTTTGCCTTTAAGAGATTCTTTATTCTCAGAATTTTTAGGGATACCCATAGACCAACACCTTTTAAAATAAATAGCCAAAAAGGGCTTGCGCATTTATGTAAATAAGCTAATGAAAGAGAGTCTTATTGTAAAGATTTGTGTAAAAAGACTGTAAAAACTAGCCAAAAAAAGGTTTTTTTTAAAAAATAATTTATAATAAATAAAACGTATCAATCGTTAATATGATATAGGAGTTTTCTTGAAAAGGCATTTTTTTTTATTTTTAGTAATTTTTGTTGTAACAAGTGTTTTTTGTTCTGATGAACAAGGATGTGAGTTGGGAGTCCCCTTGCTTGGTGAAGGTGTTGTGACTTCTGGTTATGAGTCTTTTCGTACAATAACAAGAGAGCAAGAGTTGTTTGAGACTGTAGGTAGGCGCCTAACAGGCGATTTCTCTTTTGAGGCGGTCGAATCTATTTTAGGTAGAATGATTAGGTTTGTAAGGATTCTTAGGAGTAGATCGGCAAAATTCCCAAGCTTTTCTTTTAGTGATTATGGAAATACATGTTGGGGAAGGGTTTCTGGATGGTTTAAAAAAGATACTTTTGAAGGTGATCTTTTTTTATTGTCTAGAGAGTTTGAAGATGTGGGCAAAGGCCTACGCAAAATAAATTTTTGTGAAGTTGAAGGTTCGGAGGCTGTAGAAAAGTTTATTAGTTTATTGTGTGAAAAATTTAGATTTTTTAACATGTTGTTTTCACCAAGGAATGCAGATGTCGTTGGAGTAAGTTTAATGTCAGGCCTTCGGGCAGAGTTGCAGGCTGTTGACTTAGACAGAAAGTGGGTAGAAGAGGGCATGTTAAAGTTTTTTGAGGAGAAGCTAGGGCTTGAATAATAAACGCGAACATTGACAACCTGTAATATTTTTGTATCCTTGTTATTATAAGTGGATGTTAATTTTTCAAGTGGAGGTTTGTTAAAATGTTTTTACGTAAAAATTGTTTATTCTTGTTTTTATCATTTCTATTTATTCCAGTAATTGTTTTAGGGGCGGCTTCTAAAAGAGGTTTTGATGGTGAAGGAGATTCTAGGCCATTAAAGCGTGAAAGAGAGGTCTGTTTTATTTGTTTTGATTCGTTGGACAAGATAATGCCACGTATTGTTCCAGGGTTGGATCGACAACCAGGTTTTATGCTAAAAGTAGGGGTGCCAGAAGCGATGGAATCTGCCTGTTGTCCTGTTTCTGTAAGTGCTCATATGTATTGTATTGTTAGGCATTTTCTTATTGAAGAAAAGCCATGCCTGATGTGTAAAAATGATTGTAGTAACGGTTCAAAATTGGGGCTAGGCGATTTAAAGTCTAGTGTTTTAGGTCTGCTTGGTGAGCGCTTGGTTTCACCTCTTGCTGCCGCCTACACAGGAGATATTGCAGGGTTTATTGGTTTGGTTCGTGGTTGTGCTTTTGATTTGTCTGGTGAGAGTCAATTTGTTTTTGAAGCTTTAGATGGAAGACAGTTGGCAATGTTTACATTTTTATTAAATCTTGGCACTGGAGAATATGGATACAGAGGTTTGCCTGTAAATCTAAATGCGCAAAGAAGAGGAATTCCTTTGTTGCATTTGACTGTGGCACATGGTGATGGCTTGTTTGTTCGAGCGCTTATTGATGCGAGGTCTCTCCCGATTAGAGAAGCTTTGGACTTAGACAAAATGGGTTTTAATGATGACACAGCTCTTCATGTTGCTGCAGATGAGGGGGATGATGGAACAATTGCAACAATACTTATAAGAGCAGGAGCCGACAAAGATGCTGTTAATGAAGATGGCAATACCCCTTTGCATTGTGCCGCTATAAAAGAAAATGTGCCCGTTGCTCTGGCTTTAATTGCCAATGAGGCAAAGATAGAAGGGGAAAATGAAGTAGGGGATACCCCGTTACATTTAGCGACACAAATAATTTGTGAGCCAATAGTAAGAGCCTTGGTTGGTGCGGGTGCTGATGTAAATAAAAAAAATGAAGATGGGCAATCTGCTATAGACATTGCTCACGCATTAGAAAGACCGTTATTGCTAGAGGCCCTTGGAGTTTCTGAATAATTTTAAAAAATAAAAATTTTTATGAGGGGTTCTAAAAAATGAATCGAAAAAAAATATTAATATTATTGTTGTTGGCTTTGATGCCCTGTATTACAAAGCCTGCAGCAAGACGTGATCCGTTGAAAAGGACAAGAAGTGGTCGCCCTTATGGGACTGTTGCTGATCCACAAAAAAGAATAAGCAGAGTAGAGGCTGATTCAAAATGTGTTATTTGCCAAGAAGAATTTGAAGGGGCTGAGCTTCGATCTGTTCTTACAGAAGATTGGGAAGTTTATCCTGGAGTAACTCTTGAAAGAGGTATTCATGATGTTATGCATACTTGGTGTTGTGGAACTACTCATCATTTTAGATGCCTAGTGTCTTATGTTATAGACCAGCATGGAAATGAGATAAATTCCTGTCCTATTTGTAGAAATGCCCCCATATTTTTTGATGGTTTTAGAGAGCATGTCAGGGGGAAATTTACAAATCTTTATGAATCATTGTTAGACGTGGTAAAGGTAGGAGACATAGGGCGCTTGCGCACATTGTTAACAATAAACAGATTGGACATAAACTGTATTTATAAACCAGAAAACGTTTCATTGCTTCACGCTGCCTTAACATTTAACCAAATCAATGTGTTTAGATATCTTTTGTCTTTAAATTCTGGAGTTGGAGCCTATCTTGGGCTTCCAATTAGGGTTAATGCAAAAAATTCTAAAGGAGATTCCGTCATTATGGATGCTGTGAAATCTGGAAGGTCGGATTTTGTTGAAGCGGTTTTATCGGCTCCAACTTTTCCAGGAAGAGAAGCTTTAGACCTTTCTACTAGAGACATAGCTAGCAAAACCCCATTGCACGTTACTGCAGGAAAAGGTGATCTTGTTTCTACAAGATTGCTTCTTGATGCTGGTGCTCTTATGGATGCTAGAGACTCATTAAATTGTTCCCCGTTTGTTCTCGCAGCTTTTGCGGGGCAGCGAAGTATTATGGATGAGTTTGTAAGGCGTGGTTGTGATGTTAATCAAAAAATTTACGAAAACAATAGAACGGTTTTGCATGAGGTATCAGAGATTGGAAGTCTAGCGGCTGTAGAAGCGCTTTTGGATTGTGGGGCAAGGATAGATGAGCCGGATAGCTTTGGTTATACTCCTATTGTTTTGGCGTGTTTAAAAAAACAAGCGGGGGTTGTTTTAATATTAATTGGGCGTGGTGCAAATACAGGAGTAATAGACGAGGAAGATGGTTGGTCATTAATTAATTTTGTCGTAGAGGCGGAAGCCGCAAACATTATACCTGTTTTGGCAAACGCTGGTGTTGACATGAACTCTAAAAATTCTTTGGGGGATGCACCATTGCACAATGCATCAGCAATGGATTCATTTGAAATGGCCCGTGCTTTAGTTGAAGCTGGCGCTGACGTTTTATCTAAAGATGGTCTAGATAGGTTTCCATGGGAGGCTGTAGATGAAGAATGTCGTACCTCTAGAATGTTACACGATGCTGCCAATTTACTTTCGGTTTCATGGATTGATAGTGCTGAAGAGGTTATAGAAATATTGGGCAGGCATAATTTTCTTATATCAGTGAAAACTCCATTAGGGCAACGGATTTCCGAAGTAGCTCGAGCAGCTGGCAATGACGATCTTGCCGATGAGCTAGATGAGGCCTATGAAGCTTATTTGGAAGCTGGCCTGTAAAATTTTATAAATTAAAATGGGCCTACCGGTAGGCCCATTTTAATTTAGCAGTTTTTTTGTATAAAAGTTCTTTCAGCTTTATTGTTTTCTTTTTTTATTTCTATGCAAGTACTATATCTAAAATTTTGTATATATTTTTTTTTGTGACAAATTACAAAAATAGTTACATTTTTTTCTTTAACAAGATTTTTCAAAAAACTAAAAACAAATTTTGCATTTTTTTCATCCAGTGCCGCTGTAGGTTCATCGAGCAACAACACATCTGTGTTTTTTTGTAGTTTCATTGATATTGCTAGAATTTGCTTTTGCCCACCAGAAAGATTTTCAACAGGGATGTTCATTGGAAAAATGCTTGTTTCCTCAAGAATATCTTTTTCATTTTCTCCGACCATTTTGTTCATTCCTGGGTGCGTTTTCATTCTTGAAAACGTTAGATTTTCTTGTGCAGTAAATGGTAGAACAAGCATGCTCCTATAATCTTGTGACACAATAGATGTGTTGATCTTTGTTTGTTTTCCGCTGTGTGTTATCATTTTTGGTTTGTTTAGCAAGTTTAAAAATGTTGATTTTCCACTGCCGTTTTCTCCTATGATGTAGTGTATGGTGTTTCGTTTGAATGTTGCGGAAAAATTTTTAAACAAATATTCTTTTTCGTTGGAAAACTTAAATGAAAGATTTTTTACTATAATCATGATTTATACTCCTAAATTGTCATGTATTTGTGTTGAATTATTTTTTTGTCTAAACATATAAATTAAAATAAAAAGAACCATAAAAGACTGAGCCATGTTAAAATATTTTAGATTAATACCACACTGCAAAAGTAGCTGTGTTATTATTACGTAAAATACGGTTCCTATTATTGGAACAACTATATTTATTGGCTTATTTTGTTTAATAAACAGTTTTCCTACTATAATGCTCAACACACATAAAATTATAATTTCTGTTCCCATTGTTATTTCTACAAATCCACAGGTTTGGGAAAACAGAAATCCAGAGACTCCTGCCATTGCATTACTAATTGCACAACCCGCTAAAAACACGTATGGGGTAGATATTTTATAATGTGATAAAAAATGGGCGTTGCTTCCATATATTGCAAATGCATGTCCAAGTTGTGCACGAAACAAAAAATATGCAAAAACAACCACAAACAGTGTTGCTGTGAGTTTCAAAAGAATGTCCGGATAAATCTGGGAGCTAAAAAATTCGGATAATATTTTTAGAGGAACTCCTGTCATGTATGATCCACCTAACAAGCAGATTGTTATTCCGTGAAAGATCCCCAAGGTGATTATAGCCGAAAGTAAAAATGGAATTTTTCCGTATTGGTTTATTGTTCCAGATATTATTCCGACCAATGCCCCACCAAAAAGACTTCCAGCTAAAGCTGTTAGTAATTGAATATAGAACGGTGCGTTAGGCAAAAATGCAATAGCTTTTGTGCTAAAAATAGCCCCCATTACAAATGCTCGCTCTAAGCTTAGGTCGGGTAT
Source organism: bacterium (assembly GCA_018647505.1). Taxonomy (GTDB): domain Bacteria; phylum Babelota; class Babeliae; order Babelales; family JABGSX01; genus JABGSX01. Next base: position 19,400 of record JABGSX010000038.1, read on the forward strand.
TTTTAAAAGAGATATGCTGATATATGCCCCTAATACAAGGGGCATATACATAAGGGCCTGTTCTATTGATGATAAAATAATTAATTTCATAATAAATTTCCCTGTTGTGTTTGTCCTTTTTCTAAAAGAAGCAAAGTTTTTTTATCAATTTGTAGCCCTTGGCTTTTCATTGTCTTGGTGTTGACTTGTATTTTTTGTGAGCACAATGGCGAGTAGGCAATTGTATTTGCAGGAATCTTTTTAAATAAAACTTTGTAGGCCATTTGTGCGGCATTGATACCGTACATTTTTTCGTCAACGCCAACAGCGATAGCGGCTCCACGTGTTCCGGTGTCTAAGTCTGAAGCTAAAAGTGTTATTGAGTTTCTGTTGCACTCCTTTATAAGAATATTGGCTCCAGAGACGATAGTGTTATCTATTAAAACCAATATTGTATCGATATTTTTTATCGATGATGGGACTTTCCTTGCTAGATCCCCAATATTGAAGATTTCGGCTTTTATTACAGACATTCCATTTTTTTCAAACTCTTTTTTGGCTGTGTTTGAGTCTTTTTCAAGCTGAGGCGTTTGAGATGGATCATATATGATTAGCATATTTTTTGCATTTGGCTTGAAAAGTTTCAATGCTTGCGCTTGTAGTTCGGGGTTATACTGATCTGTTATTCCTGTTATTTGGTTGATTTCGCTTTGTTTTATTCCGTACTCTTCTGGATTGGAAACTGCAGCAAAAACAATAGGTGTTTTTGTTTGTGTTTTTAGCAATGCCTCCTTTGCCATTATTGTTGGTCCTGCGGCAATGGTAAATATTAAATCAAACTTGCCCATCGAAGTATCTTTGGCCTGAGACAACATAAGAGTTTTGCTGCCATTTGCGTTGTATGTTTTAAAGGTGATGTTTTTGTTGCTATTTTGTTGCAACGTTTCTTTAAATCCTTTTTCTATTTTTTCAAGAGAAGGGTGTGTGGTTGGTGTTAATATTGCCACACAATATTTTTTTTCTTTGTCGGCCGTATTTTGTCCTATTTTTTTCTTTTCGGCTAGAAAGCATGAAGGAAGGCAAAACAAAACCATAAAGACTATCATTTTGGTGTTCATAATTATCCTTAGTTATTGGATATATTTAATGCCGTGTTTCATGTATTAAAAACATGTTTGGGCACACAAATAAATTAAAATTCGCTTACAAATTAGAAATAAAAAATGGTGTAAAAAAGAATAGTTTTTATGGCCAAGGCCAAATGACTGATGGTTTTGATGTGAATGTTATAAAAAGAGAAGAAGAGAAACAGTGCTGGCTTTTGCCGACAGTCATTTTTGGATTCTGAAAAATCATCATTTTTGTTCTCCTCGGAAAACATTTACACTAAAAGCCACTACATTTTCCACTTTACGGTTATTATAGAATAATGTCAAATTGAAAACTTTAGGACGAAGATGAATGATATTTATAAGACCTTAAAGGATCTTAAAATTAAGTTTGTTCAACATGACCATCCACCCTTATATACGTGCGAACAAGCGGAAAAGTATTATGTTGATATTAAGGGTGGCAAAAGCAAAAATTTGTTTTTACGTAATGCAAAAGGGAACAAGCATTATCTTGTTGTTGTCGAAAGTCACAAGTCTGTTGATTTAAAATCATTAGCAAAAAGTCTAGATGAGAAAAATTTGAGTTTTGCATCTCCAGAGCGACTTGAAAAACGCTTGGGATTAACACCTGGAGCAGTTTCTCCATTCGGCTTGATTAATGACAAAAAAAAAGAAGTTGTTGTTATTGCTGATTCTGGATTGTTTGAACACAAAAAGCTTCATTTTCATCCAAATATAAACACAGCTACTTTACAGATTTCATCTGAGGATTTTAAAAAGTTCTTAAGCTGGACAAGCAACAACATTAAATTTATTAAATTTTAACATTGTTGCTTGTATTAATTATTTGATAATGTGCGTGAATTTTTATTTTGTGTTAAATCGGTTTTCTATAATTTCCCAGTCAATGCTGTTGAAAAACGCCTCTATGTATAATTTTCTGTTTAAGCCGTAATCTGTTATAAATGCGTGCTCAAAAACGTCCATTATAACAAGGGGTTGGGCCCCAGTAAGGTGTCCCAAGTCGTGTTCGTTGATCCATGTATTGAACAAGGATCCGGATTGTTTGTCTTGGTATAAGACAACCCACCCAATTCCGCGCATCATTCCTGTTGCAATAAACCGTTCTCTCCAGGTTTCAAATGATCCAAATTGATTGCAAATTTTATCATAAATATTTTTGTTATCGGAGGCTTTTATTGGAGTTTTGGATAAAGAGTCAAAATACAGTTCGTGTAGTCTCATTCCATTGTATTCCCAGCCAAATCGACGAGTTATCTCTGCATGTTCTAGAGAACCAGGATGTGTGTTTTTTCGCAGCTCAATGAGCTTGTTTGTGTTGGCTACATAGCCCTTATAAAGCTTAAAATGATTCTCCAGAAGTTGATCGCTAAACCCAGCCAACCCAAATAGGTTTTTATATTCTTTTGTTTTGTACATATTTTATACCTTAATATTATTAATTGTGTTTTAAACAACTTGTTTATTATAGCTTTTAAATATAAAAAATAATTGAATCGTTGTTGTTTTGTCGGTATGTTTTATTCAACGTTTTTTAGTTAAGTATGTTTTGTGGGGAATTTGTGAAAAAAAATATCGTCTTTTTAATGCTGATCCATTTTTCATTCTCATATTCTGGAGATCCTGGAGACCTTGAAACCCCTTTGCTTCGACATGGAAGTGTTCAAGAGGTTGGGCCGGTTCAATCGAGTGTTGTTTATCTATCATCAGAGGCAGGCGTTAATGGTTTGGTGGGTGTCTTGGATCGTAAATTTAGGGAAAACCCAACAGAGGCGACATCTAAAGGGTTGATATCCAAGTTTGTTCGATATTGTTACGATTTTTGTGGCGTGATTAAAGAAACAGACTCAAGCGAGTTTTACGATGGCTGTTTTAGTGGCATTTGCTCAAGCCTTTGTGGCTATGAAAAGAAAAGCAATCTGTATTGGAATGTTCGGATTAAAGCAGATGGTCTTTGGGAATGGGCAAAAGAAAATTTTGATGTAGATTCTTCTGGTGATGGTCGAATAGAAGAGGTTAAGGAAAGAGTCGAGTTTCTGACTAGGGGTATTAATGAGTTGCTGGCAGGAGGATGGGGGGCTTGTGTTTATGACAAAATTAAGGGGCACTGGGCGCTAAGTTCCCGTGCTTTGCTGGTAAAAGAAACTGAAGAGGAAAAGCCTTAATTATTCTAAAGATGATCTTTGAATCAATTTTGTATTAATTTTGTTGAATTTTTTTTCAAGCTCCGTCTTTGTCAAAAGACCTATTTTTGCATCCTCGTATTCTATGACAGAGCAAGCATTAATGACACCTTTTGTAATTGACTCTTCAATTGTTCGTCCATCGAAAATTTGTGCTGAAAAACATGAACCAAATGCGTCGCCAGCGCCCAAGGTGTTTACAACATTAACGTCTGGGCTGGGGCAAAAGAAAACATTTTTTTTATTGGCAACGTATACACCTTCAGATCCATTTGTGACGACAACAGTTTTTGGTCCGCGGCTTAAAATGTCCTTGAAAAAATGTCCAAGGTTAAAATGTATGTCTTCATAGCATGTAAATGATTGAAAAAGCTCCGGACCGTCTTTTTTGCGAAGTCCACACTTTTCTTTGCTTTTGGAGGATTGAATGTAGTCATTTTCTAGCAAAGAGCGCATAAACTGTTTTGCTTCGCTGCTGTTTAAAATAAAAATATCAACAAACTTTAGTGCGTCTGCAAGGGTTGTTGCTCCGTCTCGCAATTGGCTTATTCCAGGGTTTGTTGCTACCTGTAGGCCAAGCTTTTTTGCCTTTTGTACAAGAGTTTTAAATATTTTTGAAGACTTCCCACTCAATGATGTTACGTATAAAAAGTTATTATTTTTAATTAGTTTTTCTGAAATGTCTGTAATTTGTAAACTTGTGGTTATTCCGCGGTAGGCAAAGATAGTTCTGTCGCTTTCAAATGATGGGATAATAAACGAGCGTCCACTTTTTCCTTTTTCTGATATTACAACATGATCAGTGTTAACTTTTTCTGCTCTAAGCTTTTCCAAAATTCTTTCGCCACCGGAATCTTTTCCTACCTTGCAAATGGTGGAAGCTTCAAAGCCTAAACGACTAAATGATACTGCTGAGTTTGTTCCGCCACCGCCGGTATAATAATTTAAATCTTTTACTTCAAGTTTTCCGCCGTATTCTAGAAGTAAAAATGACCTGGTGCCAGTTTTGTTAGAAATTTTTAGAGTTTCTGAGTCTTCGTATTTTATGAATGTATCGGTTGTTGCTCCACCGACTGTAATAATTTTTTTATTCACTTAAGTCCCTTTTTTTACTTTTATTTAAGTTATTCACAATTTTGTAAATAATCAATTTTGGTTCATTGTGGCGAAACGTTAACAACCTTGAAGATAAGCATTTTTTTGACATTTTGGCAATAATTTTATATAATAAAAATGCGTTATATATGTGCCATATTGGCATTTTTTGCAAATGGGGGTTTGCTATGAAATTGAATAAAATTATTTTATTGTCTTTATTTTCGTGTCTTTTTTTTAACAAATTAATTTTTTCTTCGGAGGCAGCTTCTTTAGTGAGGGCAGAGCGGGCAGAAATGCGTTGCGAAGAGCTTTTACATCGCCTTGGACTCTTGAGTGCAGACCGGAGTGCTTTACTTGAAAGATTAGCAGAGCATGAGGCAGAAAGAGGGGCTGTTATGGCTCAGTTAGAATTACATCGATCTAGAAGTGAAGATTTGGCTGCCCATGTTAAAATGGGGGCAAATAAGAAGTTTGTAGGGCTTATTAAGTCGTGGCAACAAAGAGATTGTGAGGGGAGGAAAAAAAGAGCAACTGCTTTGGCTTTGAGAGAGCATAAAAGAAAAATAGCAGGTCTCAAAGGTACACTTAGAATGGCAGATTACATGGTCAATCAACTAAGGGGGCCTAGGCATAATCCATTTTTTGGTTTTGATACATCACGTTATTTTGCAGATGTACGTGACATGGAGAGGCGTATTCGTACAGAAGTTGGTTTTGTTGATACTGGAGAGCGTGATCCATCAAGACACCGTGCTCCAGCAAGAACAACAAAAAGATTCAGATTAAATGCGCATGGTAAAAAAACAGTTATTATTAAAGTTCTTCATGGCACTCAAATGTCGGATAGTGAGAGATCTCATGGGTATCTTTTTGGTCGAGGTAACGACCCACAAGCAATGTCTTGGAGGGCGTTGGGTGCAATGTTTGCTGGAAATGATAGTGATACGGAGATTGTATTTGATGTATTTGAATGGTCTGGAAAGTTAGATGAAGGTGATAGGTCTGCTGCCGGAAGATGTTTAGCCGAAGAAATTTTTGAAGACAAAATACATTTTCCAGATGCCGTTGTTTGGGTTTTTGCGCATAGTCATGGATGTAACGTAGCAAGATGGGCTGCCTCTTGGTTAACAAGGAAAGAAGATCTTTCTGTTGTGGCTAGAGAGGGCAGAGATGGAGATTTATTAGAAGTTGTTATAGATAATGCAATATTTATTGCTTCACCAGATGCAGATTCCCCTATCAATCCATCAAGGAACCCTGATTGTGGAAAAATAACTTCTATTATTCACTTTTGGGGAGATAACGATTTAACGGGTTGGTTTGGCGGGTGGATTTCTACTGGAGCAACAACATTAAGAACTCCGCATTCAAGCGATAATGGCCAAACAGTGAGGAACATAAGATTGAAAATTAACGGCTGTGGTGTTAATCATGTAAGCATTAAGCCTTTGGTTCCAAGGTTTTTGCCTCTTATTTTAAAATATGTTGGGGAGGCGTTTCCAGTTTGTTATGACCTTGTTGTTAATGTTGTTTGTCAAAGGAAAACTGGACAGGTTCTTATTGAGGGAGCTATAGAATGTACTGATCATGCGTTAATGATTATGCAAGATGCTAGGCAATATACGTGTCTTATACCAGAACACATTAGAATAGCTCTTGTCCGATCAATGGAGATAAGTCGCAGAACACAAGAGGGTTTTGCCGAAAGACATAAAGGATATTCTATTGTTGGTGAAAAAGGTGTTGTAATGGCGTTGCCTGCGAAATTGTATGATGAAATATACTCTTTTGTTACAGGGGATAGGGCTTTACTAGAAGTTGTTCTTCATTCGGGCTTAATGCCAGGAGAATGCTTAAGACCTGGAGATGGATCAGGCGGTGGCGATG